>JSZA02000239.1 GCA_000785145.2 Candidatus Thiomargarita nelsonii | reverse complement strand
TATTCCACTCAAAACCATTAACCGTTACCAACCCCGCATCAGGAATCTCAACCGAAACCAACCGATTATTCTCATTATAAACATAAGAAATTTGAACACCATCCGCACCTGTAAACGACTTCTTCAAACCATTAGCAAAATACGAATAACCCTGGCTCAACGAAAACGCACCATAATCAACCGTTTCGCTCAGCTTTTGTTCCAACGCATCATAAGTATAAGTCCCTGACGTAGAGCCATCAGAGTATGACAACAGATTTCCTACCGATTTCAAAAATGAGACTAAAATCCCAGAAGCTAGTAAAAATGGGGTTCGTGTATTTTTGAGGCGATTTTAAAAATAAGGGCAAAAAGGCAGAGCCTAATAAAATCAAGACTGTTTTTGAGGTGATTTTATTTTGGGAGTGCAAAATCATAAAAGGCAGATAAATTAAGCTTTATACGGTGGACAAGTGGTATTGGCTCGGTTTTTTGGTCATTTTGAAAATCAGGTTAAAATCTAAAAAGCTAGTAAAAATGGGGCTTGACCAATTTTATCGGTGATTTGAAAATCAGGGCTAAAATGTCAAAATGTACTAAAAATCAGGCTCGGCGTTTTTTGGGTGGTAAATAGTACAACGAATGACAGACAACGAATTAATCATGCAATACATTTTTTGTTTGAAGGTTTTATTCGTTGTTTACCATTAGTTGTACTCAGACGATTTGAAAAATGAGGGCAAAATCTTTGAACTACTAAAAATCAGGCATTGCGTATTAATCGGTGATTTTCTTTTAGAAAGCTAAAATAAAAAAATATATATAAATTAATGTATTAAAGCAAAAAAAGGTGCGTAGGACGCACCCTACATTAATCCAGGCTACGCTCGCTAGGGTAGTTGAATGGAAAAGCCTCAAATCAGGTAAGACAGTCCAATATATCCAAATTACCATGCCACGAAATGACTTTTACTTTTTGACCTTTTTCTATAGTAGGTTTAGTCCCAGATGGAATTAAGGTTGTGCTAACCCACTCATCCCCATTCATTATTACAATAAATAAAGCTTGATCCGTTATTAGGGCATTTACAATATAAATCATCTCTTCTTCATCATCTAAAGAATAACACATATAAGGATGGGAAAAACGAATCCATAAATCATCATCAACAGTCGTAAAAATACACATAACTCCTGCATTAGAAGCTTTAGGTGCAGGAACACACACTTCTAATAAACCATCATCTGTAATATCCACAAATTTTTCCCACTTAGGATAAACAGACAGTAACTTATTTACAATTCGTTTTGAAAAACTATTTAAACACATATAAACCCACTCTTTCTTAATATTTAGCTGATAATAAAATAAAAAACTATTTTATCTTCAAATGTGGGCAACCCTAGTACAATGAATCATAAATAACTAGAGAGTATTGTTGTGAAATACTTTATTTTTATTAGATGATACCCTATATAAATTTATAATTCGCTGTACTAGTGGGCACTGCCATCTTCTTTTTCTATCCAGACTCTGTTTGACTGGGTGCAAAATAATTTATTGCTGTAAACAAACCTGTAATAGCTTATCAATACCTATTTGAATGACACAGTATTACGTCACTCAGCATTTAGTTTTATAGCCCAAATCACAGGTTTTTTTACAGCAATAAATATTTTGCACTTTTCATGCGTTCCTAAAAGTTGAGTATTGCTTAAAAATATACATTAACAATCAGGCGGTAATGGCACCTCTAAGCAAAGTATTGGTTCAATCAAACAAGGGTTAATAATGACTGGCCATCGCCAAAACCGTTTCTTAGATTTGTTATTTTTCTCTTGCTTTTCCTTCCAATATTCATCAAAGCCATCCGGCTTAGCCTTAAATTTTGTTTTTCCATCAGCATCTTTATATTGAACTTTTTTAGGATCATCTGGGTGTGGAGTCATTTTTTTAAATGGGCTATCCGTTCCTTGAGGAGAACCAGTTCTGTTTCGTTCTCCTTTCTGACCTTTACCACCACCTCTACCCGCACGTCCTTCAGGATCAAAATAATTAATTGGATTTTGATAAGCATACCCATACAAATTCAACCCACCATCCAACCCAATAGGATCAACCCTAAAATACCTCCCCACCTCCGGATCATAAAACCGCCACCAATTATAATGCAACCCCGTCTCAAAATCAAAATACTGCCCCGCAAACCGCAGATTACTCTCCACCACCTCAACATCAACCCGCGCCAACCCAAAACTCTCATAAACCCCCTCCCAAACAACAACCCCTTGTTCATCAACAATTTTCTGCGGCGTCCCCAAATGATCATTCAAAAACCAAAAATACACCCCACCCACCTTCAAAAACAGCGGATTAGTAGTCCACAGCGAATTCGGACGAAACCCATACCCCCTCAACTCAACACCACTCTCATCAAACTCCCCAACGAGTCCTTCATCGGAGTAAACAAAATAAGTCCGAACACCTCCGACATCCTTAAACAACCGCCGTCCAAAAGGATCATAAAAATACTCCGCAACAACACCCCCACTACCATCCTCAACCCTAACCAACCGATCCCCAACATCAAAAACAAAAACCGTCACCTCCGCACCAACCGACTTCCTAACCAAATTCCCATTAGCATCATACTCAAAAACCGCCTCATCAACCGAAAGCAACGCATTATTCCCATCAAACGTCGCCCCACCATTCAAACGATTACCCAACAAATCATAAACAAAACTTTCATCATCAAGCACAGGGCTCACAGCACCCGACAACCGATACAACTCATCATAAAAATAACTATACTCACCATGCTCCGTCGCTTTCGCCACAATATTACTCGTCGGCGAATACTCATACCCATAATCCAACACCACACCATCAGCCGGCTCCTTAACCACCTTTGACTCCAACCGCATCAACTGATCATAACCCAAATCAACCTCACTCCCCCCAGGCAAAGTCACTTTAGCCGGACTATTCCACTCAAAACCATTAACCGTTACCAACCCCGCATCAGGAATCTCAACCGAAACCAACCGATTATTCTCATCATAAACATAACCAATCTGAACACCATCCGCCCCCGTAAACGACTTCTTCAAACCATTCGCAAAATACTCATAACTTTGGCTCAACGAAAACGCCCCATAATCAACCGTTTCGCTTAACTTCTGCCCCACCGCATCATAACCATAAGACCCAGAAGTCACCCCATCATCATAAGACAACAAATTACCCACCGCATCATAACTAAACGTAACCGTCTTCACCAAAACTAAAGACGAATCAAAATAATCCACCTGCACCAAACGACTCAAGGCATCATACACATACACAATTTTCTGCCCTTTCGCATCAAACTTAGCCGTCAAATTCCCACCCGCATCATACTCATACCTAGTTTCCTCACCTTCAGGACGAATCTCCTTAACAACATTATCATTCCTATCAAACTCAAACCGACTCACACCCCCATTTGCATCCGTCACAGAAACCAAATTTCCACGACCATCATAACCAAACACCGTCACACCACCCAAAGCATCCGTACTCCTAACCAAACGACCAAAAGCATCATACTCAAACAGAGTCACCTTTCCTTCTTCATCCGTCTGGCTCACCACATTTCCAGCCACATCATACACAAAATCGACAGAATAAAGCCTCTCCTCTTCAAACTCGTTCCTAGCCGGTAAAACCGACGTTTCCCTAACCAAGCGCTGCAACTCATCATAATCAAAACGCTGACTAAAGCTTGGAAACTCAGTCTCCATCGGCAAATTCAAATTACCCTCATCAAAAACCGAAACCGTCTCATTTCCAGCACCATCAACCTCACGCACCAAACGCCCCGAAGCATCATACTCACCCAAAGAACCACGCCCCAACGCATCAACCACCTCAACCGGCAACTGATCCGAATTATAAACAATCGAACTCACATTACCCAACGCATCAAGCGTCTGAACTAAATTATTATGCTCATCATACGACAACTCCGTCCGATTACCCGCCGCATCAATCACCGCCGTCGTATTCCCAACATTATCAAACTCAAACGAACTCACCTGATCCAAAGGATCACTCATAGACAACAAATTCCCCTGAGCATCATAATCAAAACCCCAAACAAAACCCCGCTTATCCCTTAACTCCAAAGGATTACCCATCGCATCAGACGACAAATACTCTACCACTCCACCTTCAGGATCAGTTACCGACGTTACATTATCATTATTATCATAAGTCCAACTGTTTGTCGTTTCCTCAGTCTCAGCACCACCCTCAAACGTCATAGAAATTAAACGATTCTCACCATCATAAGCAAAACTAACCCCTTTCTCAGCATCAGTACCAACCGCAGATCGCATCTCCAAAAGATTCCCAACCCCATCATACGAATAAGTCGTCACAAAATCTCGGCGATCCGTCACCTTAGTCAACTGATAAAAAACAGGCTCATACTCAAACGACACACTCGACGCATCCGAATAAATAACCTCAACCAAATTCTCTCGCCTATCATAACGCCGCGTAATACCCCTCTCAACATCCTCAATCGACAAATAACCGCCTTCCCTCGAAAACAACTTAACCGTCACACCATTCACATCAACCCGTGTCGTCTTCCCATCCTGATCAGACCAAACCTCCTTCAGCTTCCCAGAATCACTCACAATACGACCATAATACGTTCCCGTATTCTTATCAAACTCATAATCAAAACCAAAACGAGCAGAACCCAAAGAACTCCCAACCGGAAAACCCTTATCCTCATCATACTCAATAATTGTCGTTTTCCCAGCAGAATTCACCTTCTGAATCAAATGACCATCTTCATCATACGCATACTGAGTCACACCCCCCAACACATCTGTCACCGAACTCAAACGACCATCCACATAATTATACACAACCTCATGTCCAGCAGAATCCCTAACTGAAGTCAAAAACTCTCCCGCATACTCAAGCCACAATGCCTGACCATTACCACCCGAAACCCCCGTCACCACTTCACCCGAATAAACCAAAGTCGCAATTGTACCCTTACGATTACCAAAACTCAACAAGTGCCCATCAACATCATAAAGTTCCCAATCACCTTTTTGATTATGCCACTCAAAACCGCTATCCGATTGAATAAACTTAAAATTTTCATGAGCAAAAACCGACCCACCCCAGTGATAAACCACTCCGTTCCTTTCAATTGAAAAAACATTACCCGTGACATTATTAAATTCAAAACCTAAGGGCTCAAAACCCACAAAATGCCATTCATTCTCAAAAAACTTACGCCTAGCCGAAACAACACCCCCAGGCACTTTAACAAATAAATCCGTTACACTATCGGTAAACTCCCGCCGACGAGTATTTATTGAACTCCCCACCGGAACCCGACTATCAACTGTCTCAAGAGAACACTCATCACGCTCAGGCAACGGAACACAATCCTCATCCAAAGAAAACGCTGCCGAAGAAATAGAACTATCCGCAAGAATACCCATTTGCGCGTTATAGCCAAACACACCATGAATACCACCTCCTACCGACTCAAACGGATACCAAAAACCACAACCTCCCCCACCCACAAAATGACTGCTTGCCGAATCTTCCTCCTCATCACCATTCGCACAAACATAATTCAAATCAACTGTCGCCGCATTTGAATAACCACCACAACCACCACCACTTTCACCCCCTTCAGGGTTAAAAGAACTTAATGCGGTCACCCGATAAGGAATGACAACACGTTGATTTGCTTCCAAACTCTCTGGCAAAGCGGCTAACCATTCATATTTAAAATATTGATCATTAGGCAAACGGAAATTTAAATTATAAGCCCGAACTAATCCATAATTTGTCAAACTCAATTCACCATAAAACACTTCACCAGGTACCATTGAAGGTAAATTAACGATTAAAGGTTCCCATAAAACCACTGGTGCTGGCACTTGAGTTTCATAAGTCGCGTCCAAATTAATTTCATAGCGATCCTCTAACGGAATCTCTGTGACTGACCATTCAAAGGTGATTAAATTATAGTCTAAGAAAACTCGCTCAGAAACGGTGATGCCAGGCTTTATTTGAAAACGCCCTGTTATTTCTTGATGATTTGGCGCACTGGCTCTAAATTTGTAGCGTCCAGCGGGTAAGTTTTCAAATAAAGCTTCACCGTTTTCGTCCGTCGTCAGGGTTTCATCAAGGGTAAAAACGGGATCATTTTGAACCCGAATTTTTGCACCGGCTAAGCCTTCAATCACATTCTCTTCTGCATCCAAAGTTGCCGTATAAATATCTTCAAGCTTAAATAAAACGCTTCCGATACCCGATTGTGTGACTGCCACAAAGACTAGAATATCTGTCGTCGCATAATTATCACTGCTCGCACGCACTAAAAATTCATAAACACCTTCACCCGCTGAAGGCGAAGCCATTATCTGAATCTCACGCGATTCGCCGATTGCTAAAGTGCCCAATTTTTTTGTTGTGACAAAAATCCAGCCCGGTGCTGGCGAGCCATCCGTTTCAAGTAATTCAACCTGTAATGAATTCAAGGCTGCTAAGCCTTTATTTTCAAAGCGTAAGGTTTCAGTCACTGTTTCGCCTAAACCGACTCCGGTTTCAATAAAACTAGGCGAATAAAAGAGTGCTGGTGCCGCATCAGAAAATTGATAATTGACTAAAACAGAACCTAACTCCCTTTCATCACTTAATACTTTTAAAACTAAGTGCCCTGTCGGTTCTGCCGTATTATCCGCTTTTATGCTAAAGTTCAATTGAGCTTCACTACCGGCTTCCAAAATCGGTAAAGCATTTCCAAGGGTGATTGTCACACCGGTTGGCAATTCTCCTAACGGCTGGTCAATGGCTTCATAAACTAAACGTATATTATGACCTTCGCTTTCTGCTCCTGCTGCAACGGGCACCGAAATGGATTTTTCATAATCAAAAGGAATTTGTAAGTCAATTTGATATTCTGTGGCACCCTGCCCTAAATATAGCCGTTGAATTATAAATTCACTTTGTTCTGGTCGCTCAGTCAAAGCGGGATGGAGTACTGATACTTTATAAAGGCCCGATTCTTTTTCTAGTGGATTGAAAGTGTAGGAAAAAATGCCGGTTTTATCGGTATAAACGTCATAAGTGCGTTCAAAGCCTCTTAAACTGATAACTATTTTTAGTGGGACTAAAGGTAAAATTTGACTTGTCGAACGCGCTACAGCACGCCCTGTAATAATCACGGGTTCATTACCATAAGAGGTTTCTGGCGTGATGCTGATGAGTTCTCCAAAATACGTCGTGTCCACTAAGGACAGCGATTGTCTCCTAGAAAAACCTTGAAGACTGACCGTTTCAGTCTCGCCTAAATGATAATGAATTTGTTGAATGTTGAGTTGTAATTTGATTTCATAAGATGCTGATGCTGGAACCGGTATAGCCAGCCATTGGGATTCAAAATACCCGCCTGCCGGTATACGTGCGACTGTTTGTCCATTTGATAGGGTGACAATGCCACGTCCCAGTTTTTGTTTAAAGGTTTGTACGGTGAGTACGTTTTCATCTTCATCCAATAGTTGAAATTCAATGTCATTTGTGAGAATTTCAATGTCAATGGCACTGGTATTTTCAATGTTGAATTTGATCTGACCTTCGGAACCTCTGATAAAGTCTTGGGTTTGCAAACTGACTCTTAAGCTACTGCCTTCTATCACGTCGAGTTCTGTCTGACGAATGATTTGTGCTACTTCTCCTGTTTCTGGGCGAATTTCTAGGGTCGTCACGAGGGGAGTTAAGTCGGCTAAGTCGGCGTAACCTCCGATAACCATTTCAATATTTCGTTGTTCAAAGCCCAATAAGGCAAAGGTTTCTGATCGAACGGTATGGCTGCCACCCAATTCGATTTGAATTTTTATATCCGTTACGCTTTGCGCGGCATGATTCCTGATTTTATAATGTAAGGTGTTAAATTGTCCCCTTTGTAAGGGTGCTTCGTTGTGTAATTGGATAGAGAGTGCGGGCAAAACGATTGTACGTTTAGGGCTTTCTGCACTTTGGTTGTCTCGGGCGACAAGCGAATAGGTGCGTTCTGTCAGAGGCGAGTAGCCAGTGTCAGTGTATTGGGTGTCAGAAAGGGTGTTGATTTTGAGGTTATCTAAATAGAGGTCAAATTCGGTTGAGGTGGGATGACTCCAAGTTATAACAGGTAAGTTGTCGCCGTTTTGAGTCACTTCTAAAGTGGCTACTGATAATAATTCAAAGTTTAAGTAGGCAAATTCTGAGCCGACTGATTCATTTCCAGCGGCATCAAGGGCTGTCACGGCATAATAATGTGCGTCTTCAGATGGTGCCTGATCTGTGGCTTTGAGTTCTGTAATGTCGGTTTTGAGTGGCGAGCCAAGCGTTTCAGTCGTGGAACGGTATAATTTATATGTGAGTTCCGTTTCTCCGAGGGGCTTTTGCCATGTGGCTTGGATGCCTGCGCCGACTAATTCTAGTTGTAAATTGGTGGGGGCTTCAGGCGCGATGGAGTCGGCGGTGACTTGGACAATGTTGCTGTAGGCACTGAGGGCTTCTTGGGCGTTGGCTTGGCGCACGCTGGCAACGGCGTACTGGTATAAGCCATCTATAGTCGTCGTTTCGGTTATTTCATTATTCGCATGGCGTTGATAGGCAGAAAGTTCAGTTTCGCCAGGGGCTTGACGATAAAGTTGATATTCTGCGGCACCTTCTACGGTTTCCCATGTGAGTTGTATTTGTCCGCCGGGGAGGGCTGTCGCTGTAAGATTTTGAGGTACAGGTAGCGGTGGTAAGTCGCCTTGATAAATTTGAAATTCATTTTTTCCTTGAATTTCAGTGCCTATATTGCCCAATTCATCTTCTGCTTGGAATAGGAATAGTAGATTTTCTGTTTCTGGAGAGCCGGCATTCGCTGGTAGCGTGAATTGTGCTGTCCAAATGAGGGCACTTTGTTGAGTTAATGTGACGGCAACGGGTTCTGCGCCTGATAGTACATAGAAAAGTGCTGGTTCAGTCGCTGGGACTTCATTTAATGTGATTTCTATTTCTAATGTTGCGGGCGGATCGTTACGAATGGGTTCATTTGGTGTGAGTGTTAGTTGAGTTACAAATGGTCCGTCGCTGTCAATTTGAAGGATTGCGCCTGCGTCTATTTCGGTGCCACGGTTTCCGGCTAAGTCTCTGGCTGAGAAGACGGCATAAGCGGTGCCCGATTTTGTTAAGTCGGTGATTTCAAAGTGCCCTTGGTATTGGGTTTCTGTGATTAGGGTGAGTTCAACAGAAATCGGAATGCCGCCGTCTGGGACAATGCTTAGAAAAGGCGTAGTCAGCAGGGGTTCGCTGATGGTGATCGTGAGGTTGATGCGACCTTGCGTTAGGGTGCCTTGTGGTGTGTATTCAATCTGTGTGGCGCGAGGCGGTGTGAGGTCGGCTCCGACGCTGACTTCGTTGGATAATGCGCTTTCGGTGCCGGCATCGTTGATGCTGAGTACGCGGTAATAGTAAAGGGCTTCGCTGGGTACGAGGTCGTCGAATTGGGTGCCAGTAATCAGTTCTGCGTTGATTTTTTGGGCTTGTGTTGTGCTTGTGAATGTGCTTGTGGCGCGATAGATGTCGTAGCCGTTTATGTTAGGTTGTGCTTGCCATGTAAGGTGTACTTGGCCATTTTCGCGGGCGTAAGCGGTTAAGGCGTTGGGTGGGTTGGGTATGGTGCTGTCTCGTGTGATCGTTATATTATTAGTTTGTGGTCCGAGCCCGCCTCGATTTTGGGCAGCAGCTTGTAGGTTGTTTTGGCCTTCTTGTAGGGCGAGCGTACCTGTGAAGCGGTTTTGGTTGTCGAGTGTGAGTGGTTCGCCTATTTGTGTTCCGCCACGATATAGTAGTACTTCACTGCCTTTTTCTGCGGAGCCTTTAACGGTAATTTGGGCTTGGTTGGTAATTGTGCCGTTCAGGGGTTGTGTGATCGTGGGAGCGGCTGGGGGTGCTAAAGCGATGTTTATTTGAAGGTTGGTTGAGGTTATATTGCCTAAGGTGTCGTAGGCTTTTATAGTAAGCGTGTGTGTGCCGTCTGCGATTTCTGTGAGTGATAAGTGAATATTGTATTGTGTTGAGCCGTTGTTGTCTCTTTGGTAGAAGGTGTTGTCTATCAAGATGTCTACGCGACCAATGTTGGCGGAATCGGTTGCGGTTAGGCTCAAAGTACCTGAATGTGTTAGCGTTGCACCATCGAGTAGGGGGATTCCTTGATATTGAATGTTACTGATTTCTGGTCCAGTGACATCATTTTCAGTTAGGGTGATTGTGGCGGTGTTTCGAGTGCCTAAGATGGCACCGCCTGTGATATTGCCTAAGCTGGCTATAAAGGTTTCGTCGCTTTCTACTATTTCGTCGTCAATCAGGGTGACGGTGATGGTTTTTGATTCGGTTTCGTTGTGTGCCCAGTTGAGGGTGCCGGAGGTGGCGATGTAGTCGTTGCCGGCAGTGGCTGTGTCATCGGTGGTGGTGTAGTCTACGGAAATGGCGCCGATACGACCGTTGGTGCGATTAACGGTGAGGGTGATTGTGGTTTCATTTTCGTTGACGTTGAAGTTGGCGGCAGAGAATTGTAGGGTGCCGGGCAGGGTTTCTATTTGAAAGTTGAGTGTAACACTCCAGAAGCCGTCACCGGTGTCGTTGGCTGTTTGTACTTTCCAGTGGGCATTTCCTTCGGGTAGTGGGGTGTCTAAATTAATTGTACAGGTGCCAGTGCCGTCGGGGCAGGCGACTTGTTCTGGGGTGTATTCTTGTGTGGTGTCGTTGAGGTTGAAACGGTAGAGTGTTGCGGTTTCAACGGCGTACCAGGAGAAAGTGGGGTCGTTAATGTTAATTATGCCGGAAGGGGCTATGAGTGTAGCTGTGCCGGGAATTCCGCCGCCTGTGAGTGTGATTTCTAGGGGTTGGGGGGCGTTGGATGTGATGTTTAAAAGTGCGGTTTTGCCACCAGTGGTGACGGGCGCGAAGACGATGTTGATGGTGCAGTGGTTTTTTGGGGTAACTGTTTGGCAGTCTTCATCGCTGATGTTGAATTCGGCAGCATTTGTTCCGGTTAGTTCAATTGTGTTGATATTTAGTTCTAAGTTACCGGTGTTTGTTAGGGTAAATGCTTGGGCTGGTGATTGGTTGCCAGGCTCTATGATGCCAAAGGCGTAGGTTGTTGGGTTTATTTTCCAGGCAACATGGTAGTGTTGGATAATGTGTTTGGTTTCTGACCAGTCTGTGGGTGTTTCATTGACAATGGCGCGTACTTGCCAGTCGTAGTTGGTGTCTTGTAATTCGGGGTTGTGGAGGTAGTTTGAGATTTCGTATAAGGTGTTGGTGACGATAATGGGGTCGTTCCATTCACCATCTGTAATGCGAAATTCGTAGTGTTGGGCATTTTCTATGGGGAACCAGGTGATGTTGGTGCTGTAGTTGCGCCAAACACCATTGTTGGTTATGTTGCCATCAATATTGAGAGTTAGTATGTAGCGATGGTCAGTTCCAATGTAAGCGTTGTAATTTTGAATAGTTCCGTTGTTGAGTATGTCGCCATTGATGGTTAGGGTTTTTTCGCCGGATAAGACTGTTCTTTCTAAGATCGCACTTTCTTCAATGATTAGGTTGCCATTGAGGGTGGTGTCAGTTGTGATGGATTTTTTGCCAGTGCCAGCTATGGTTATTTGGGCTGCTGTGAAGGTACCAGAAAAGGTTTGGTTGGTGCCAGATAAATTGATTTCGTCTGTGGCATTGAAGGTGCCAGGGATGTTTTGGTTATCGCCTGAAAAGTTTAGTTGAGTGATATTGCCATCGAAAACGGCTGATATGGTGCTTTCGCCGGTGAAGTTGAGGGTGAGGGCTCCAGTACCTGTGATGGTCACATTTTGTCCGGTAACATTTTTGGCAAAAGTAACGGTGTTGTCAGGTATGGTTAAGTTTACGTTTGTATGTTGAAATTCTACGTCACCTGGGAAATTTTGTTGGGTGATTTCGATATTTTGGGCACTAAAATTTATTTGAGACGATTCTATTGTGGTAGTGCCGTTGACAATAACGCTATCAGGCGCGGTGAGGTTGAGTTGGTAGTTGCGCCAAATGCCGTTGTTGGTTAGGTTGCCATCAATATTGAGAGTTAGTATGTAGCGATGGTCAGTTCCAATGTAAGCGTTGTAATTTTGAAGGGTGCCGTTGTTGAGTACGTTGCCATTGATGGTTAGGGTTTTTTCGCCAGATGAGACTGTTCTTTCTAAGATACTATCTGAGTTAATAATTAATCCATAAATAGTCGTATCAATATTAAGATATACGTGTCCATTAATTTCTACTTCATCGGTTTCGAGGGGCACACGGGCTTCTTCCCAGGTAGCTGGCTCATCCCAATTGCCGCCGGCGGGGATTGTATGAAGCGTTTCTGCTTGTATTGATAAGCTTATTAAAAAGGTTGCTATTGTTAATATGTTGAGTCTATTTTTCATGGTTTTAGTTTTCCTGTTTTTTTTTCCTGTTTTTCTATTTTTTTTGTATTGGGAGTGCAAGGCGTCAATACCATTAAGTTAAGGGCAACCATAAAATTAATCCATCACGACTTCAACCTCAATCTCACCAGTCACATTAACCACTTCACTCCAATACTGGCTACCACCAAAATATACGCGAAATTTGTATTCTTGAACTGGCAAAAGAAATGCGACTCTACCAGTCGAGTCAGTGTTGGCATTTTCGCCTAAATACGAGTTCGTGGCAGAAAAAACATAAACTCTCGCATTTTCTATGTCTTGTCCATTTTGGGTCGTATGCACAACAACCTGTCCATGAGAAATAACAACCGATACATTCTCAGATTGAAAATCGGCTGACCAATATTGTCCACCCAAATAGTCAACACGCACTTTATAACTCCTCACGGGCAGATTAAAGGTAACTTGTCCATTTGTATCAGTGTATTGTGATTGTCCCAAATAAGAGCCGCTACTTGAAAATAGATATACTTTAATCCCTGTCAGCGGAAAATCCTCTCCCATAACATCAATAGTCACATCCTGATGATCGATGGTTAAGGTAGCAGCAGTCGTCTCAGGTAATGTGTAGATTGGACTCCAAAACTGATAGCCCAAATAATCTACCCGAATTTTATAGTTGCCAGCCGATAAGTCAAATTCGATTTCTCCTTGGGAGTTGGTATTGCCTGATAGCCCAAGATATGTGCCACTTTCATTGAAAACATAGCATTTTACGTCAGACATGGGTATGTCCACATCTTTTAATAGTGTAAAGGCAAACGCTCCCCCGCCAGTATCTATCGTAATATCTGTCGTGACTCCGCTAGCAATATTTGAAATATCACTCCAGAATTGGCTACCTTGATAATTCGCACGGAATTTGTATTCTCCTTGGGGCAAGATAATTTCTACAATGCCCTCTTCTGATGTGGTTTGATTTATGCCCAAGTAGCTACCTGATGGGCTGAATACATAGACTTTGATATTGGGTAAGGGGTTGCCACTGCCTATGACGGTTATGTCGGTTTGCCCCATTTGAATAAGGATGCCTGTATTTTCCCATGTAAAGGGTAGGCTCCAGTGTTGGGCTTGTAGGTAGTCGGCTCTAACTTTATAGGCTTTTTCTGGTAAGTCAAAGTTTATTTGTCCATTTTCATCGGTAAATTGGTATTGGCTGAGGTAGTTGCCGTTTTCTGTGAATAGGTAAACTTTGATGCCTGCCATAGGCTCTGGCGTTTGGTATTCTCCCAGTACGTCGATTGTCACTGTTTGGTGTGGGATGAGCAATTCGGCGGTGGTGACTTCGGGGAGTGTGACCATTTCACTCCAGAATTGGTATCCTAAGTAGTCTATTCTGATTTGGTAAACGCCGTCACTTAAGTCGAAGTTGACTATGCCGTTTTGGTCTGTTATCGCGTTTATGCCTATGTAAGCATCGTTTTCATCAAAGACGTAGCATTTAACACCTGCTAAGCCTGTTACGTTTAAGGCAAATGTGCTACCGCCCGTATTTATATTAAAGGTGTTGAGGTTGTCTGCAATTACGGTAGCCGTTTCGCTCCAATATTGGTTGTTTTGGTAGTCCGCCCGATATAGATATTCTCCTGCTGGTAAGGTGAATGCGGCAATGCCGTTAATATCGGTTATTGCGTTTTCTCCTAAATAGGTTTGTGCGCTATTAAAGAGATATACGGTAACGCCTTCGATTCCAATATTGTTGGCTAATACGGTTATTTCAACTTCTCCCATGGGTATAATTATGTCTATGTCGTTTCCAGCGAATTCTTGGGACCAGAATTGTTGTCCGAGGTAGTCAGCACGCACTTTATAAGGTTGAGATGGTAAGTTAAAAATAACTTGTCCAGTTTCATCGGTTAGTTGATTTTGTCCAAGGTATGAGCCGGTAGGTGTAAATAGATAGACTTTTAGCCCTTCCATGGGGCCATTTCCTGTCACGGTAACGCTCACAGGTGCTTGATCGATAGGAATTTCTATCGTGGTGTCTGTGGTGACTAGCACGGGTTCGCTCCACCATTGGTAGCCAAGGTAGTCGGCGCGTAGTTTGAATGTGCCTGGGGGAACTGCAAAGGTGACTTCGCCATTGGTATCGCTTATTTGGTATATGCCTAAATAGGTGCCCGCTTCGCTGAATAGGTAGATTTTTACATTTTCTAGTATTTGATCCGGCGAATCAGTCAATTGTACGAGCAAGGTGCCACCGCCGATTGCCATGGTGACGGTGTTGATTCCACCAATTTCAATGAGTTCGCTCCAATATTGACCTCCTAGTATGTCGGCTCGGAAAAGGTATGTTTGGCCAACGGGTAGGTAGAAGGTGACTTTGCCGATTGTGTCTGTTAGGGCGTATTGTCCTAAGTAGGCGTTGGTTGCGGAAAATAGGTAGACTTTTATGCCTTCTAAGTTAGTAACGGCAGCGTCTATTTGTATTTGAATGGTTTCATGGGCGATTATTTTGTCGATAACAGTCGTTTCTGGCAAGTTGACGATTTCAGTCCAAAAATGGGCACCTAGATAGTCTATACGGAATTTGTATTCTCCGGTTTGGATGTCTGCGAAGTGGGCTTGTCCATTGGTGTCTGTTAGGGCGTGGGTGCCGGTGTAGCTGCCAGTGGCGTTGAAGAGGTAAACTTTTATGCCTTCTAAGGGGGTTGGTTCGTCTGTGGTGACGGTTACGATGGTTTCAATAAGACAGTTGTTTGTTATGCCTGGTGTTGGTGCCATTTGTTCATAGTCACTTTCACAGAGCCCGATTGATTGGGTTGTGTTTTCGTCATTAATTTCTTCAGTGCCATAAACGAGTGCGTTAAGTAGGTTGTTGTTACCCATATATAGTGCTATTGCATTGGTACCATCTGCCAGCCAATTACTTTCGGACACCATTATGTTGGCATTTGTGATTTCACTGCCGCCGATTATAAAATATCCATTGGCATCTGTCGTTAATCCATCTAGGTCAAATGTGGCGTAAGTTTGTTCAAGTTCGCCTTCAAATAGGACAATTTTTAGTCCATTGAGTGGTGTGTTGCCAAAACCGCCGTCATAGAGTTCAATAAATTTTTGGTTTTCATTGGTTTGGATGTCGGCTTCGTTGATGATGATGTCGGGTATTTGTTGGGTGGGATCGGTGCCGTTAAGGCATTCTTCTAGATCGGTTATACCGTCATTGTCAAAGTCGCTACGCCCATCTCGTTCTAAGTTGCCAAAGTATTGCATTTCACAGTTGTCTAGCATTCCATCCCCGTCAGAATCCTCCTCACTCGAATAGACAATAATACGAGCCGTTTGTGAAGTTTCTAAAGTACCATCAGAGGCGGTGAATGTAATGTCATAGTTTCCTGCTTGTCCTTTTACGGGTGTCCAGTCGAAATAGGCTTCACCTTCATTTTGTATTATAAGTTGGGCACCACTGGGTAAGTTGGTTGCTGATAGGGTGGGTGTTGTTCCATTGGGATCGCTGGCTTTTATTAAAAAAGATATTTGTTGGTTTTCAGGTGTGGTGCGATCAGGTATAAATTGTAAAACGGGGGCTTGTGGTCCTTGGGTGGCCGTTTCTAGGGTGATTTGGTATTGTCCAGTGGTGTTGCTGTCAAATAGTTTTATAAAGTATTCCCATTCGTTATTTTCTTGACGGGTTTTTGAGAGCCAAACGTTGTGGTGTGATAAGACTTTGCCGTCTGATCGTATAATTTGTTTAATAGCTTTTGTGCCAACCTGCGGTTCGGATAGTTTTAAATATAAAAATCCAGCGGTAACAGGGGCAGTTATGTTGTAAGTGTTTTGATTTTCTAGTTGTAGGTTTGCATTGTTTGATTCGTTGTTGACTTCTGTGTCTAAGCCATGAGATTCGTAAACGCGCAATATGTCGCCGTCTTTGGCTAAAAAGTCTCGAATGTTGTCGCGCCCAGGTAAGTCAACGAGTACGTCTTTTTCTAGGAAGTGTGTGTTGGTGGCTTGTATTAATGAGGTAAGTTCGCCACCGAGTTCGTCGGCGTGTGTGAAGTCGGCATTGAATTCGGTAAATTCGCCAGAGAGTGTGGTGATCATTTGCCAGCGCCCAACGGCTGTTTTATTAGCTTCTATGTCGCCAAAGTCTATGAGTAGGCTTGGGTTTGTGGGTTGGTTGTTGACGCTGCTGCTTATGATTTCAAATCCAATGAGTAAGCCAAGTTCGTTTTCAACGATGCGGGGTTGTGCTGATTCTATTTTGAGTTGACGCGCAATGCCGTGTCCGTCGTTTTTGATCCGCACGCCTAGCGTATAAGGTACAGGCACTTCTATTTCTGGGGTAAATGCGTCATCACCATAAACTTGTTGGGGTAGGAAGTAGTCAAGTGTTAAAAGGGGTTGGGGTTTGACAAAGATGTAGTCGGGTGTGATTTGGGTTGTGTGCTGTTCTCCGCCAAGGTTGTATTCTAGGGTTGCGCCTATGTGGTATAGGGTGCCACTTGGGATTGTGCCGCCTGTGCCAGGGGCGGGTATGATGAGCCAGTGGATGTCGGCACTGCTTGAGGGGGGGATGGTGCCGTTGCCATTGATGTCGTCAATGCCTTCGAGTGTGTCTATGTTTATGTAGAAGAGTGCGGTGGTGTCGTTTGGATCGGAGGTGGCATGGACAGCATCGCCATTTTCGTCGGTAAAGATGACGTTTATTTTTAGGTTTTCTAGTTGTAAATTGGTTAAGCCGTTGTTGATTCGTATATGGGCGTCGAAGGCTTGTCGTTCTAGCGTGAGTTCTTGTTTAATTTCTATTTTGACTACGGCGCAAAGCCCTTCTTGGGCGGCTTTTGTCGCTATATTTATTTGTAGTCCAATAATAATGAGTAGGATTATATAGAATTTTTTCATTTTTTTTTTCCAAGATAAATCTTGGACTCCTATTGTTAATTCATTTTAATTTTTCATCTTTCATCAGAAGCCCAAAAACGAGAAGTTTTTTCTTTTGAAGAAAGAATTTGCATGACAATGTAATCTGATTGTTTTTCCATAAAAACGTTATTTTGTGGATCAACCAAATGCCATTTTCCATCTAAATAAAATTCCGCCCAATTGTGATAATCCTGCGGCTTTAATATGCTGTCTTTTTTATAAATGTATCCTGCTATTCCTCGCGCTGGTATGCCATTGGCTCTGGCGAGTGCTGTAAATAAGTACATGTATTCTGTACAATCGCCTCGTTTTTGATGTAGTGCATAAAGTGCGCCTCGGTTTTCAGCTATGTAGCCGGCGTATTGTATGTGTTTGGCTACCCATTTATATATTTTTTCTGTTGTGGCTAAGGGTTTTTTATTATTTTTTAATTTTTTGGCAACGCTTTGTATGTCTGGGTGCGATATTTGAATAAGGGGTTCTTCTTTAAGATATTCTAATTTTTTGGGTGTTGGGTTAGTTGTTTGAGACAGTTTTAGTTCAGTTGTAATATTAATTTGTCGAGTCGCATAAGGTGGTATGTTTGTCAGTTCAAAATGTAGTGTTTGATTATCTAAGTTGTCTGTCAATATTTTGTATGGATGCGACGTTTTTATTTGTATAACTTTTTGGGTAGCGGTTTGTTTTACGGGAGCTTGTGTCCAAAATTCGGCTTTTTTGATGAGTTGATTGCCGGTGTTTTTTAGGTTGAAGCTGTAACGTAGTGTACGTGGTATTTCATATTGGTTTTTAATAATTTCTTTTGTAATTTCTTTTTTAATTGGTTTTTCAGTAGGAAATTGCCATGTAATTACAAGTAATAATAATATTGTAAAAAGGGTAAAAAAGATTATTTTCATAATGCCGCTTGTTTAAGAAAATTTTGGTAGGCTTGTATGCCACCTTGAAGATAGTAGATGTTGTTGGTGTTGCGTAATAGGGCTTGCGTTTTTAGGTAGTCTTTTTCTTTTGTACTAATTATTAAGATATAGGTTTTTTTTGTGGCAGAAATTGCTTGGGTTATTTTTTGGGTAAAGGTGTTGTCAGAAATAGGTATGTTAAGAACAGAAGAGGCAAGTTGTTTGTTAGGGGTGGTAGAGATGTTTATGATTAGCCAGTGTTGGTAGTGACGCTCTTTGTAAAATTGGGCTGGGGTTATTTTGTTGGCTTTGTGTTGAAACCATTGGTTGAGTCCGCCTTCTAGTATTGAGATTTGGTTGAAGCCGGCTAGGGTGAGATAAAGGGTTTCTAGTTGTCGGTAGCTGTGTCCTTGGTTGAGGAGTATAAGGTGCTTTGTTTTTAGAAAGTTTTTGGTTTTTAGGAGGTGTGCTGGGATGTTGAGTGAGCCTGGGATGTTTTGTTGTTGAAAGGCTTTGTTGTGGCGTATGTCGATGAGTAGGGCTTTTTTTTGTGTGTAAAGTTTGATGGCGTTTTGTGGGGTGATGGTGGTTGGGTGTTTTTGGGTGCCTGTTTTAAATAGGGGTTCGTTTGATAGTAGTTGAGTATTTTTGATGGTTTTTGTGGGTGTGGGGATGGCGCAGTGGGGGGCTGCTTGGGTTGTTAACGGTAAAAATGTTAAGCAAAGTGCTATTGTTATTAGCTGTTTGTTCATGGTTGTTGTTTTTTGCAGACGGTTTTTGGGCAGGGTGCATTTTAGATGGGAATTCGGATTTTGTCAAGATTTTGGGGAAATTTATTTTATTTGTATAAATAAAATATTGTGATTTTGTGGTATGATAAAAAAACGTCGGCAGTTTCAGCCGTTAATGAAATGATGATTTTGAGCTTGAACAACAAATAAATCTAGGCAGATTTAATTCAAGCTCAAAGTTGAATATGACTCGGTGCGAATTATATCACACCTTGAGTCAATTTCAACCTCTTCTTGCGAGGAAAATTGAATATGGCTTACAATCCCAATAACCGCTTTACCAAATGGCTCAAAGAAAGCCGCTCCCTTATTGAATCTCGGCTCTTGGATAGCATAACAGATTTTTTTAAATCTCTTGTCTCCTCATCTCATATCAATATCCCGAATTATCCTATACTTGATGACCAATGGCATTACATGGACCGACAAAAAACATGCGGATACCGTGGACATCAAAGCACAGATCGCAATGGGGTTCCCATTATAAAATGTACCTTCAATGACTTTAAAAATGGCGGCTATTCTCAAGCATTTAAAGGTAATTATGAGCTTGTTCATGAATTATGGGAACAACATAAAGGCGACAACCCCACAGAAAAGCGCAAAGCCGATGCAGAAAAGCGAGCCCAAGAACGGCGGGCAGAAATAAAAGCGCGGAAAAAAAACGATGCCATCGCCAAAGCAGAAAATGTCCAGCGAGAGATTGCCAAATTTTTTCAACTGTCTTTCATCCCCACACGCGAGCAAGATGGCTATTTTAAAAACAAAGGCTTTGAAAAAATTTCGCCAGAATGGGGCGTGCGATATGGCACCGACTCACACGGCGATTTTTCAGCTATCCTCCTAAAAAATATTGAAACAGGAAAACCCGTTGGCGTACAAAAATTTTATGCCCACAAAATTGCCGAGCGTAACACCAACAAACTTTTTACATGGGGATTAATAAAAAAAGGAGCCTGTTACATCATCGGTCAAATTAACCCACAGAAACCACAAGCGATGGTATGTGAAGGGCTAGCAGATGGAATTCGCTTATATATTACCTATGGTATCCCCATCGTAGTAGTGCTAGATGCCAATGGATACGCCCCCATTGTACCAATCTTGCGGACACAATACCCCCAAATCGAAGGGATCATCGTATGTGACAATGACGCTCACAAATACCACAAAATGGACAATGTCGGGATACTCAAAGGTATTAATGCCGCGCAAAAATCGAATTTTAAAATTATTATCCCCCAATTTAGCTTAAACAGCGCAGAAAAAAAGCCCACAGACGTGTGCGACTTGTACGCCCTTTATGGAGCAAGTGCCGTACAAGCCTTGTTGGATTCTGCAATTGAGCCGCTCACTGGTTTTGCCTGGCAATGTACCAAACTAAATTATATAGGCTTGCGTGACAGCAAAATCACCAAACCCTTATACCAAAGCGTGCTGGAACTATGCATTAGTGGGGCAAAGCAAACACCACTACGTGCGCTGGCGGATGTAGAAAAAGAAATTTTTGAAACAATCAAGAAACAACACCCGAGACTGAGCGATTATGCGGCTTATAATGAAACCAAATTAATAAAATATGCCCATAAAATCCTTCATCAGCAATATAACAAACTTATCCAAAAATCTATCATCGCGCAGGATTCGCTACCAGATGATGTACAAATCGTTTCGTTTGATTTGCAGCACATTGATAACAAATTGCGGATACCCCCCAAAATTAATGAACAAATTATCAACGCCCAAACGGGATTACATATCCTTATGTCCCCCAAAGACACAGGCAAAACCTTCTCCATTATAAAACCTGCCGTCAAACTCGCCCGCCAAAACCTTGACTTTCCCGTAGGAGTAACGCCCTATATCGTATTAAGCCGTGATGTATCGAGCAAATGTGATAGCACAAATTATCAAGACATCGCTCACATTGCCGACGCTGAAAAAGCCGACTCGCTCGCAGTAACTATCAACTCATTAACCCATCCCCGCCTTGCTCCGCTGATTAATAAAAGCAATTTTTTCTATGCTGATGAAATAGACGCTGTTTATGATGCTTGCACCATTGGTACAGTAAAAACAGAAAAACGCAAGCCACTTTTCGATTGTTTACAAAAAAAGCTAGGAACAAAAAAGGCAATCGTCACGGGAGCCGATACAACTCGACTATTGGGAGATTAATAATCTACCCCCCAGCCTGATGGAACACCATCGTATTCATCAAACTTTTAATGCTTTATTACTTTTGGGATTAAAACTCGACTTTGACAAAGAGTACCAGCCAATAAAACCAGAATTAGTGGCTTTTGATAAATATACACCAGACATTGTGCAGTTGGTACAGCAATGTTATGAACATCGGCATATTTTTAATGCTGTGATGCCAGTGCGTATTTCTGAAAAAACCTTGCGCGAACCAATCCCTTTTATTCGTAATTGGGCAAAAACACTGGGCATCTACACCAAGCTGCTCAAACAAGAACGCATCGAGATGAAAAAACGAAAGCGCGTTTATGGTATCAACTTGGAGCGATTAGTCTTAACGATGGCACCAGTACTTAAAAGGCGGGTACAAACCAAAAGCTATTTGCAGGAAAAAGCGCAGGAGTGGGAAAAAATCCATGAGGTTTGTGATGTTTTAGCACACTTGGACAAGTATATATATAAAGAGGATACGCCAAATGTGCCAACTGATAATAAATGTGAACAATTACCTATAAACAATAAAGATGATGGTGCTTTTGTGAAAAGTCTATTTCATGAAAGAGAGTGATCAAGCATCGAAAAAAATTTTTTCTGTAAAAATGTAAAAACTGTCAAAATTTTTTCTGTCAAATTTTTTTTTGTTGATTTGATAGATCGCCCGTTGTATTTGCGTCCCTAAAAATTTGTGTCAAATTTTCAGGAAAAATTTGGCTTTGTTCAAAAATCACCCATTCAAGGTAACACCTAAAATGGGCCATTTTTGAACCTTAAAATGGCACATCATTATTATCCGCACTTAATCCACCAATTATGTCAGCTAACTTGCGAAAACCTCCCCCTCTTTTTTTAGTCTCGATAGAACATGGGTCCTCAAAACCCTGTTTTGCACTTACAATTAACGCACCTTTCTCTCGCGCAAATTGCTTAATTTTTTCCTGATTGTGAGAGCAAAGTCGGCTATCAACTTTGCCATTATGCCGATTTCTAAGCTCTAACATCCCACGCTCATCACAATACGAACAATCTTTAGCTGTCAAAGGATTTTTAGGCAAATTTGATTCACTAACAAAATCATAGCCATACTCTTTTTTCACGCTTTGGATATACGCCCTTGCTTGTTGGCCGTGTTTGCAAGAAAGCAGAGCTGTTAAAGTGCCGTCTTGTCTCATAAAGCGAATTTGTCCAGCACCTTTGCAATATGGGCAAGTGTCTTTATCAGCCGCACCAGTTACCGTCTCCACACGAAGTGCCGCCAAATCAGATGTTGGTGTGAACTCGTCAGCGTTATATCGTCGGATTAGTGTGCTAAAATATGCCCACTGCGATTTGACGGTATTTTTAGAAAGTGCATCGTTAAATTCGTCGAGTACCGATTGTTTGTCCATGCTCGGTATCGATTTAAGCATTTCCAATGCTCGCTGTTTTTGCTCTAGGGAAAAATCCTTGAGAGCACAATCAAATATCAATTTACATTCGCCACTATTTGCATCTAATTCACTTGTCACAGCGGTAGATGCGGTAGTGGCGTTTTCATTTTGTGCCCCCTTATCGTTTTGATGTGAAGTTTTATCATCTTGGGACTCACCTCTTTTCCCATTATCTTTCTCAAAAATATCATTACTACTACTACTGTTTTTTCCGTCCGTGCTTGAAAAATTTTTTGGCGCGGTTGTTGTAGTAGTACTCTTTGTGGAAGTTTCTGTAGAAATCTCTGTAGAAGTCTCCGTAGAAGTCTCCGTAGAAGTCTCCGTATACGTATCACTCTGAGGTGAGAGCCTATCACTCTGAGGTGAGAGCCTATCACTCTGAGGTGAGAGCCTATCACTCTGAGGTGAGAGCCTATCACTTTGAGGTGAGAGCCTATCACTCTGAGGTGAGAGCCTATCACTTGGATGAGTGATTTCCATAATCTTCAATGGGATAGGTTCAATAAACATGACATTATTCAATGTTATTCTATCCTTTGTTTTAATGGTACGGTACTCACGTCGGATGTAGCCACAATCTTCAAGCCGTTTTAACGTATCGCGCACTTGTTTTTTTGTAAAACAAAATTTTGTTTGATAATAAGCAGCCGAGGCTTGAAACATATCCGCTGCAAATTTTTTGCGTGGTGGCAATGGTTTACCATTGGCCTCATTAATTTGCTTAATTGGGCGATACCAGTAAATAATATCGGCAAGTAGCAATGCGCCTATGGCATCAACACTACCGCTCGGCATCCGAAGATGTTTAAACCATTCATGGGGGATGATGTTACCTTCAAAATGGATTTTACCGATAGAAAGTACTACTAGTGATAAGCTGTTGTCAGGTTTCATGTTTTGTTCCTCCTTGTTTGTCTTGCGGCATCAACAATCCGCCGTCGCCATTCACGAGCTACTTTGCCATTACGCTCGCCTAGCAAGTAAACACGGGCATTTTGATGCATCAGTCCATTTTCCCGACACCAATCCATGAGTGTCATGCCGCGCATTCTAAATCGACCGATTACTTCATTAAGCAGTTGCCGATTACCAATTAATTCAGTGCTTTTAGCTGCCATGATTTTGTACTCCATAGTGTGTTGATGAACAATACAATTTAGCATAAATCTGTGCGTATAGTCAACACATTTTTGAGACAAAAAAAACCTAAATTAAATAGATAGGGGAGCGATTTTATAATTTATAAATTTTGATAAGTGTTACCCTGTTTTGAACCAAGCCAAAAATTTTATGAATTGGCTCGGCTAAAAATCCTCACGCCATCTTTTGATTTCGGCACCCGTCAGATTTTAATTTACTGATTTAATTCATAAAGAGAAATCTCATCCATTTTATAAAAGTTGACAAAGTACTCAGTGCAAGTACTTTGTACCACTTTGTCAAATTAATGCCATTTTCACAGATTTTCACAATGTGAAATTTTTTAGTTGCCCGATATGGCATTGAGATATGGACTGGGCTTGCACCAATTGAAAGGGGATTGTAAAGAAATTTGGGCCACTCTTTCATGAGACTCAAATCCCAAAAGCTAGTAAAAATCAGGCTCGGCGTGTTTTTGTGGTAAATAGTACAATTAATGACAGACAACGAATTAATCATGCAATTGTTTAACATTTTTGGTTTGAAGGTTTTATTCGTTGTTGGACAGGCGTTGTACTCAGGCGATTTGAAAAATCGTCGGTTAATCCTACTTTCCCTATTTGGATATTTAGCTCTAAGCTTTGTAAGAGTGGACTTGCTACCATACCCCAACCGTTCAATAATGCGTTCATTACTTGGATATTCATTATCTTGTATAATATCAGCTATTGCTTGTTGCACTATCTCAATATTTAATCTTGCCATGATAATCACCTTGATTTAGTGTACTGATTTTAATTAAAGGTACATATAGATACCTTTTAATGTACTGTATGTCAATCCTTAAAGTGTACCTCCGTTTAGTACATTAGGTACAGATATTTAGTACACTAAAAAAAAGTGATAGATAATTTTGTGTTAATCAAGTCTCATGTGTTTTTGAGGTGTTTTTCTTTTGGGAGTGCAAAACCATAAAAGCCAGATAAGTTAAGCTTTATACGGTGGGCAAGTGCTATTGGCTCGATTTTTGAGTCATTTTTAAAATGAGGGTAAAATCTCAAAAGCTAGTAAAAATGGGGCTTAACCAATTTTTTCAGTGATTTTAAAATCAGGACTAAAATATTAGCTGGATCAGTCAAAATTTACTCATTTATAAATCCGTTTATTCCCCAAATAATTTGTACTCAATGTTATAAAATAACTAATATGTTGAAATGTTAGTACATTTTTTAAATGACATGATTTTAGTCATTTAAATATTTCAATTATGTTTTTTGATAGTATTCTGTTTTGTGTTGTTTTTGTTGAGAATATTAAGTATTCAATTTTTTGCTTAGTCTAATTTTTTTATTTTGACGAGTTTGTTTTTTGAGTCGTTTTTATCGTTAAAACCATTTAGTACCAATGATTTGGGGAGTAAACGGATTTGGCGTAATCCGTTTTTTTATCAAAGCGGTGGTGGAAAATAGGGAATTTATTTTGAGGCTTCCAACCACAATCTGAATGCTATCGGCTCGTGACAAATCAATGTAGATTTTTACGTGACAAAACGGTGCGTAGGACACACCCTACATTAATCCAGGCTACGCTTGCTTGATAGATTTTATCGGTGATTTTAAAATCAGGGTAAAATGTAAGAATGTATTAAAAATCAGGCATTGCGTATTTTGAGGTGATTTTAAAAATGAGGGCTAAAATAAAAAAATATATAGAAATTAATGTATTAAAACAAAAACATGTGCGTAGGACGCACCCTACATTAATCCGCTTTAGACACGACACTCGTAGTGCCGAATACCACCTCATCGAATGGTGAGCCACAATGGCGCACAATCCAGGCTACGCTTGCTATTTCGTCAAAAATCTTATTACTGGCTTCCGTATTTCGATCCCATATGTCTCCAAATCCACAGGATCGCCAAAGTATTTCGGCTTTTCCCAGCACTTAGATATCTTCTTCCATTGCTCACTTAAATCCATATTTTTCTCTTTTCCATACTTTTCGTTGAGATAGCAAAACGATAAAAAATTACAAGCATCACTTTCCCCAGAATTAGCCGCATCTTCTATCAACATCATGGCTAATTTATAATTTTTTTGCAAACCACCTTCTCCATTAAGAAGCATAATTCCTGCATTCCACTTGGCATATATGTATCCCTGTTTGACTGCTTGGCAATACCAGTAAAATGCACCTTGCTCATTTTTTTCGACGAAGTATCCCTTAGCTAACCTCGCTGCTACTATGTTCTGAGCCTCTGCGTCTCCTTTCTCGGCCAATTTTTCTTGGTAGAAAATTTCTTCTTGTTTTTCTTTCAACTTTTCTTCGCTTACCTTCACTATTTTACCTCTGTGTCCTCCCACTTCTTGGGCACCGAACAGGCTTACCATTTTCAAAACAAGCTACTGGATCACAATGCCTCTTATAACAACCTTCTGCTGAGGGTGAACTTAAATTCTCATTAGCATCATGCTGAGCATTAGCATTCGCCTCACCAAAGGTCTTTCCATATCCCCAACCACCAATAGTTTTCGGACAATTTGTTGTGCAATTTTCAAAGGATTGAACATTGCACCTTACATAAACCTTCCATCGGCCTTTCTTGTCTCTCCAAGGCCGCTCGTTTGGATTAGCGCCGTTAAGAGTTCCATCTCCCATGGGGGTTGGATATAGGGCAGCTCCAACGCCTGCCATGGTTGCGGCTACAGTACTTGCTGCAATACCAGTAGCCGTTGAGACAGCCTCAATTGCCACTGCCCATTCAGTAGGGTTACCAAAGAACAAGCCTTGAGGGTCAGTGCGAGTTAGCGGGTTTCCTCCAACATAAGCATACAAATTCAACCCACCATCAAAACCAACCGGATCAACCCTAAAATACCTCCCCGTTTCCGGATCATAAAACCGATGGAAATTATAATGCAACCCCGTCTCAACATCAAAATACTGCCCCGCCAACCGCAAATTACTCTCAACCACCGAAACTAAAACCCGCGCCTTACCAAAACTCTCATAAACCCCTTCCCAAACAACATTCCCCTCACTATCAATAATCTTCTGCGGCGTCCCAAGATGATCATTCAAAAACAAACCATACCCCCTCAACTCAACCCCACTCTCATCAAACTCCCCAACAAGCCCCTCATCCGAATAAACAAAATAAATCCGAACCCCATCAACCTCCTTAAACAACCGCCGTCCAAACGGTGAGTAATAATACTCCGCAACAACACCCCCACTACCATCCTCAACTCTAATTAAGCGATCCCCAACATCATAAACAAAAAAACACCACGCTCTCAGCCGGCTCCTTAACCACCTTCGACTCCAACCGCATCAACTGATCATAACCCAAATCAACCTCGCTTCCCCCAGGCAAAGTCACCCTAGCCGGACTATTCCACTCAAAACCATTAACCGTTACCAACCCCACATCAGGAATCTCAACCCAAGTCAGGCGATTATTCTCATCATAAGCATAACCAACTTGAACACCATCCGCCCCAATAAACGACTTCTTCAAACCATTCGCAAAATACTCATAACTTTGGCTCAACTCAAACGCACCATAATCAACCGTTTCGTTCAGCTTTTGTTCCTACCGATTTCAAAAATGAGACTAAAATCCCAGAAGCTAGTAAAAATGGGGTTCGTGTATTTTTAAGGCGATTTTCTTTTGGGAGTGCAAAGTCATAAAAGTTAGATAAATTAAGCTTTATACGGTGGGCAAGTGCTATTGGCTCGGTTTTTGGGTAGTTTTTAAAATCAGGGCTAAAATCTAAAAAGCTAGTAAAAATGGGGCTTAACCAATTTTTTCAGTGATTTGAAGATCAGGACTAAAATATTAGTTGGATCAGTCAAAATTTACTCATTTATAAATCCGTTTATTCCCCAAGTCAGTTGTACTAAATGTTATGAAAAAAAATAATATGTTGAAATGTTAGTACATTTTTTAAATTATATGATTTTCTTCATTGAAATATTTCAATTATATTTTTTTGAGAGTATTCTGTTTTGTGTTGTTTTTGTTGATAATATGAAGAATTAAATTTTTTGCTTAGTCTAATTTTTTTATTTTGACGAGTTTGTTTTTTGAGTCGTTTTTATCGTTAAAACCATTTAGTACAACGGATTTTGGGAGTAAACGGATTTGGCGTAATCCGTTTTTTTATCAAAGCGGTGGTGGAAAATAGGGAATTTATTTTGAGGCTTCCAGCCACAATCTGAATGCCATCGGCTCGTGATAAATCAATGTAGATTTTTATGTGAGAAAACGGTGCGTAGGACGCACCCTACATTAATCCAGGCGGAGCTTGCTTTAGACACAACACTCGTAGTGCCGAATTCCACCTCATCGAATGGTGAGCCACAATGGCGCACAATCCAGGCTACGCTTGCTACTTTATAAATCCGTTTCTTCCCCATTTATTTTTTTGTACTCATCTAAAAAAATATAAGTTATTTATTTTTATATATATTTTTAATATAGGCCAGTTTATTAGCCTAATTAATTATATTCTATTTTTTTAGGTGGTATTCTGTTTGTTTTTGTTTTTGTTGATAATATGGTAACTTCTATTTTTTGTTGAGTTTGTTTTTTTTATTTTGTTGTGTTTCATTTTTGAGTCTATTTTGTCGTTTGAAGCCTTTAGTACAAAGAATTTTTGGAGTAAACGGATTTGGGGTGATCCGTTTTTTTATAAAGGCGGTTGTGGAAAATTCATGATCTGAATGCCATCGGCTCGTGATAAATCAATGTAGATTTTTATGTGACAAAACGGTGCGTAGGACGCACTCTACATTAATTCAGGCGGAACTTGCTTTAGATACGACACTTGTTGTGCCTAATACCACCGCATTCATCAAATTTATAACCACAATGGCGCACAATTTAGGCGGAGCTTGCTATTTTACTCTATAAGTTATGAATGGATAAAATTAAAAAAATTAGAGCGGTTATATGGATAACTAACATTGTTCCCTAGAATAATGGATGCTCCATATGACTAACCATCAAAAAAAATGAAAAATAGCTCGTAAAAACTTCTTCCCAGTGTATAGTTTGCTCCATATCTCCCATTGGACCAAAAGAATTTCTTGACCAACTAGGAGGGAATCCTTCCCAAAATGATGTAAAGCTAGAAACATTATTTAATACAAACTTTACTTTGCCATCAGGTTTTCCATAAATATTTATGTCGTAACTTCCTATAAAATGCTCAGTGAAATCCAAATTTTTTGTTGCTTCTAAAAATTCTGATTGTTTAAATTTTCCAATATAATCAGTCACATTATAACCCGTCATATCCATCTGCATGTTACATGCACAAGAAAGAGAATTAGCATCTTTTTGTTGGTAAAATTTCCTTGCTTTTACTACACTTGGCGCATCTTGCATATCTCTAGCCTGATTAGTAGCTGCTCCAAAGTCTCGGTGCTCTGGTCCTGTACCAAACAGCCAATTAAAGGCCATGGCAAGTGCTTCAAAAAAAGGACCTGGAACTACAGGTTCACAAAGGTTATGCTGATAAATAAGACAATCATATTTATTGCTGCCAGGAGCGCATTGGCCACAATATTTAGATAATCCAAGAGGATCAACAGAGTTGATTGAATTCCCTGTCACATATCCATAAGTATTCATCCCACCCTGTAATCCAATAGGATCAACCCTAAAATACCTCCCCGTCCCCGGATCATAAAACCGAAAATAATTATAATGCAACCCCGTCTCAAAATCAAAATACTGCCCCGCAAACCGCAGATTACTCTCCACAACCGAAACTAAAACCCGCGCCTTACCAAAACTCTCATAAACCCCTTCCCAAACAACATTCCCCTCACTATCAACGATTTTCTGCGGCGTCCCCAAATGATCATTCAAAAACAAAAAATACTCCCCACCCACCTTCAAAAACAAAGGATTAGTAGTCCACGTAGAACTCGGACGAAACCCATACCCCCTCAACTCAACCCCACTCTCATCAAACTCCCCAACCAAGCCCTCATCTGAATACACAAAATAAGTCCGAACCCCTTCTACTTCTTTAAAGAGCCGCCGCCCAAACGGTGAGTAATAATACTCCGCAACAACACCCCCACTACCATCCTCAACCCGAACCAACCGATCCGCAACATCATAAACAAAAACCGTCACCTCCGCACCAACCGACTTCCTAACCAAATTCCCATTAGCATCATACTCAAAAACCGCCTCATCAACAGAAAGCAACGCATTATTCCCATCAAACGTCGCCCCACCATTCAACCGATTTCCAAGCAAATCATAAACAAAACTCTCATCATCAAGCACCGGACTCATAGCACCCGACAACCGATACAACTCATCATAAGAATAACTATACTCACCATGCTCCGTCGCTTTCGCCACAATATTACTCGTCGGCGAATACTCATACCCATAATCCAACACCACGCTCTCAGCCGGCTCCTTAACCACCTTCGACTCCAACCGCATCAACTGATCATAACCCAAATCAACCTCGCTCCCCCCAGGCAAAGTCACCCTAGCCGGACTATTCCACTCAAAACCATTAACCGTTACCAACCCCACATCAGGAATATCAACCGAAATTAGGCGATTATTCTCATCATAAACATAACCAATTTGAACACCATCCGCACCAGTAAACGACTTCTTCAAACCATTACCAAAATACGAATAATTTTGGCTCAACTCAAACGCACCATAATCAAGCGTTTCGCTCAACTTCTATCCCAACGCATCATAACCATAAGACCCAGAAGTCACCCCATCATCATAAGACAACAGATTACCCACCGCATCATAACTAAACGTAACCGTCTTCACCAGCACCGAAGCCGAATCAAAATAACTCACCTGCACCAACCGAGAAAGCGCATCATACACATACTCGACCTTCTGCCCCTTAGCATCAAGCTTAGCCGTCAAATTTCCACCCGCATCATACACATACCCAATCTCCTCACCTTCAGGACGAATTTCCTTAACAACATTATCATTCCTATCAAACTCAAACCGACTTACACCCCAATGCCATTAAGTTAAGGTTTTTTGTAGGGTGGGTAGAGCGAGATCGAAACCCACCATTGTTATAAATTTCAACAATTTGGTGGGTTTCGTTCCGCTCTACCCACCCTACAAAAAAAACGTATTTATGCTTAACTTAATGGCATTGACTTACACCCCCATTCGCATCAGTCACAGAAATCAAATTTCCACGACCATCATAACCAAACACCGTTACACCACCCAAAGCATCCGTACTCCTAACCAAACGACCAAAAGCATCATACTCAAACGAAGTTACCTTACCCTCCTCATCCGTCTGACTCACCACATTTCCAGCCGTATCATACACAAAATCAACAGAATAAAGCCTCTCCTCCTCAAACTCATTCCGAGCCGGCAAAACCGACGTTTCCCTAACCAAACGCTGCAACTCATCATAATCAAAACGCTGACTAAAGCTTGGAAACTCAGTCTCTAAAGGCAAATTCAAATTACCCTCATCAAAAACCGAAACCGTCTCATTTCCAGCACCATCAACCTCACGCACCAAACGCCCCGAAGCATCATACTCACTCAAAGAACCACGCCCCAACGCATCAACCGTCTGAACCAAATTATTAGACTCATCATACGACAACTCAGTCCGATTACCCGCCGCATCAATCACCGCCGTCGTATTTCCAACATTATCAAACTCAAACGAACTTACCTGCCCCAAAGGATCGCTCATCGACACCAAATTCCCTTGAGCATTATAATCAAAACCCCAAACAAAACCCCGCTTATCCCTCAATTCCAAAGGATTACCCATCACATCAGACGATAAATACTTTACCATTCCACTGGTGGGATCATAGTAAAAATGGGTATCGTGTATTTTTGAGGCGATTTTAAAATATTAGCTGGCTCAGTCATTTTTTTCTACTTTATAATTCCGTTTCTTCCCCATTTATTTTTTTGTACTCATCTAAAAAAATATAAGTTATTTATTTTTATATATATTTTTAATATAGGCCAGTTTATTAGCCTAATTAATTATATTCTATTTTTTTAGGTGGCATTCTGTTTGTTGTTGTTTTTGTTGATAATATGGTAACTTCTATTTTTTGTTGACTTTGTTTTTTTTATTTTGTTGACTTTCATTTTTTAGTCTTTTTTTCGCTTTAAGTCTTTAGTACAAAGGATTAGTGGAGTAAACGGATTTGGTGCAATCCGTTTTTTTATAAAAGCAGTTGTGAAAAATAGAGTGCTTTTTTTGAGGCATTCAATCATAATCTGAATGCTTTCGGCTCGTGAGAAAACGGTGGGTTTCGCTATCGCTCTACCCACCCTACAAATTTTACTACATTAATCCAGGTGGAGCTTGCTTAAGCCAAGATAACTGCAACGGAATTTCCTGGGCAATGTTTTCATAGTATTGTCGGATCGTTTCGGAAGACAGTTCTAATTCCTCTGCGGCTTGATTAACCCGTTCTTCATCGATTAATTCTTTGGAATCTAGCCAAGGCCAAGTCTCATCCAATGATTGTGACAGCAATTTTTGCAAAATTTCATCGTAATTTTTTATGACACCCCCAACCGCTTCTCGACGGAGACAAGCATTTTCACTGTTAGTAATAATTTGCCATAGCCATGAAAGAATATCAGGTACGTCGATGTAGTACTCCCCCAAGACTCTAAGCGCAGTGCTGCAGACAAAACTTTCTTTGTCGTGTGTGGCAAGTTGTTGAAGCAGTGTCAAGGTTTCTGGCACCTCAGTGTAATACTCTGCCAAAGTCCAGAGCGTTTCGCCACGAACCGCTTTATCTTCATCGTCTGTCGTAGCAATTCGCCGAAGCAACGGCAATGTTTCATGTGTATAATTTTCCGCCAAGGCTCTGATCGTGTCGTTGCGTACTACACTCTCTGGATCGTTAATAGCGATTTGCTGAAGCTGTGGCAATACATCTGACGCATTGGTGTAATACTCTGCCAAGGCTTCAACCGCAGTCCAACGAACTGGGCTGTCTGGGTCGTGCATTGCTATTTGCATCATCCGTGGTAATATTTCTGGCACGTTGGTGTAATGTTCTGCCAAGGCGTTGACTGCGACACAGCGAACCTCATGATTCTCTTGTTCATCTGTGATAACTTGCCAAAGTAATGGAAAAGTTTCAGGTGCGTCAGTATAGTTTTCCGCCAAGGCACTGATCGCTGTTTGGCGAACCATGCTATCTTTTTCATTTATAACAACTTGCCTAAACAGTAGCAAGATATCAGGCGCGTCGGTATACTCCGAAGCTAAGGCACTAATTGCCGAATCACGGATGTCACTCTCTTGGTCATTCGTGGCTAGATGCTTAAATAGTAACAAGGTATCAGGTACCTTGCTATAGTACTCGGCTAAAAACCAAATGGCTTCATTGCGGACATCGCTCTTTGACTCCATGGCGATTTGCATAAGCCTTGGCAAGGTATCAGGCGCGTCGGTATAGTACTTTGCTAAAGCCCGAATCGCAGCCTTGCAAATATTTTGACGTTGACCACTCATGCTCATATGTTGTAATAATCTTTGAGTCTCTGGTTGGTTTCCAAAACTACGGGCTAATGCATCAAAAGCCATATAGGGCAATATGTATGTTGTCGGGTCATGACTCAATATTATAAGTCTTTCTCTTATTTCTTCATAATCTGACCATAGGGCCGCTACCATTCTTCCAAAGGCACAGGATGAACTTTCATAATCACTAACGACCGCTTTATGTGGGTTAGATATCCAAGTTAAAAAGGCATCCCGTCCAGGCCAACTTTTCCCAATTTTTTCTACTGCTACAATCGCATTTTTCTCAAAAAGCTCTTCTTTCCTAGAGGAAGTCTCACAAGCTTGTCTTCCAGTTTCATTAAACCATCCACACAAGCTTTCCAACACCTGTCGAGCGGTATTATCAATCTTATTAAGTTCAGTTACTTCAGCTAAACATTGTACTGCTAAAATTAAATCCTCGGTCTTGGTAAAGGCTTCATGTTTGGTGGGGACAATAGCATCTATTAACTTTTTAGCCAAAAGCGGTTCTAGCTTCCGACAAAGAAACCGTAACACTTCAGGTGAACTGTCATATTGACAATGAGCCAAAAAAATATCTGTCTTGAGTTTATCAGAATTCTACCATACTTCGCGTAAGGCTTCAAGATAATTCGGATGGTTTCTATTGTTTGAATTCGTATAATCTTTCATTTGAGTCGTTTTTATCGTTAAAACCATTTAGTACAACGGATTTTGGGAGTAAACGGATTTGGCGTAATCCGTTTTTTTATCAAAGCGGTGGTGGAAAATAGGGAATTTATTTTGAGGCTTCCAATCACAATATGAATGCTATCGGCTTGTGACAAATCAATGTAGATTTTTACGTGACAAAACGGTGCGTAGGACGCACCCTACATTAATCTAGGCGGAGCGAACTACGCTTGCTTTAAACACGACACTCATAGTGCCGAATACCACCGTATTCATCGAATGGTGAGCCACAATGGCGCACAATCCAGGCTACGCTTGCTTAACTTGGCGCATCCAGGCTACGCTTGCTAAGTAAAAGTACGTTATCTTGTCCGGGAACTTGCTCAAGAACCACTTGTAAGCCAGAGCTTATTTTACGGTGCAATAACTCCACTAGGGGGTAATCACACCACATTTTAATCCCATCAGCATCTTCAAGCTTTTCCATTAGCTCTGAAAAACTACCTATAGTATCAAACTCACCGATATTATCATTGATAATACAAATTTCTAAATCTTTCAGTGTAATATGCCTATCCATATTTTTACCTTAATTTATGCTGAATATACACCTTAACGATAAATCAAATGCTAACGTTGGCATCAGCGGCTCCGTCCGCTGGATGCCCTTCTTAGGTTTTGAGTAATCAATAGATTCTTAGCACCATTCATTCTCTAGTACCACACGTCGTTAATCTATCGGATAAAGATTATAGCTAACAAATTGATTATATTGATATTAATAATCGGATAAATTTACGGTGCAAAGTACTAGCTCTTCAACATATCTTTTTATGAATGGAAGGTATGATGATTCATACTCTTCCAGTGACAAACCATTCTGTATCGCAAGGACTATGCGTTTGGCCTCGACTAAACTTAGGGTGGCCGATTGCCATGGTGACGGTGTTGATTCCACCAATTTCAATAAGTTCGCTCCAATATTGGCCACCTAGTATGTCGGCTCGAAAAAGGTATGTTTGGCCAACGGGTAGGTAGAAAGTGACTTTGCCGATTGTGTCTGTTAGGGCGTATTGTCCTAAGTAGGCGTTGGTTGCGGAAAATAGGTAGACTTTTATGCCTTCTAAGTTAGTAACGGCAGCGTCTATTTGTATTTGAATGGTTTCATGGGCGATTATTTTGTCGATAACAGTCGTTTCTGGCAAGTTGACGATTTCAGTCCAAAAATGGGCACCTAGATAGTCTATACGGAATTTGTATTCTCCGGTTTGGATGTCTGCGAAGTGGGCTTGTCCATTGGTGTCAGTCAGGGCTCGTGCTAGAAAATCATACCAGTATAGATTTTCGTCCTACTTTAGTAGGTAAAAAAACAAAGCCAGTGGGGGGGTAGGCATCTTTTTTAAAAAGAAAAGAATTGCATGTTGAGAACGTTACTGGTAACATAAACAGGTTACTGGTAACACAAGAGAGAAAAAATGATCAGCAATGCCGAACGTCAACGAAACTTCAAAAAAAGAAGGAGAATGTCTGGGTGTAAACCCTTGACTATTTACGTGAATCAATCTGATCAAGACTTTATACAACAATATGCCCAGCAGGTAAACCAACCGCAACAAATGGTTTGGGAAAAAATAATTGCAAAGGGACTTATGTCCCTCAAATCTCTATAAGAAATTTTTAGAAGTACGAGTCTCGGCGGACTCCATCCACCAAATAGCGTCCGTCGAGGGTGTTTTGTCCTGAATAACAGGAGGTGCTAGCGTGCCTAATAATAAGCCATATATCGTAAAAAATCAACCATCAAGTGGGGAGCTTGGGGAAGTTATTCCCTTTGCAACGTCTCCATCAATGGTTTCCTATTCACCAGAAGCTGAACGCTCTGTTTTGGGCGGTGTAATGCTAGTGGGTTCATCGTCTTTATCTCAAAAGACATTAGAACCCGTCTTATCAATTTTAACAGTTGATGACTTTTATGAAAAGCGTCATCAGCTTCTTTGGACAGCCATAGATCAAGTGATCAAAGATGGAGCCCAACCCGATCTTATCACGGTCGTGGAACAACTGAAAAAAGATGGTCATTTAGAGGAGATTAATGGTCAAGAGGGCTATCTTGCCGTAATCCTTAACACGACACCCGGAACCGCTAATCTTTTAGCTTATGTCAAAATCGTCCGTGAATATTCATTGCAACGTGAAATAACCATGATTAAACAAACTCTCTTGAGTGTTAAAGGAGAGGAAGAAGCGGACTTACTTAGCAGGTTAAAAGTTGCCAATGATGCTTTTAATGATTTAAAAAATCAATGTGGAGCCTGTCTTTTTGACCAACTCAAGCAATCATTTTCCGACAATGTTGCCATGGACTTTGATCCTGTGCAATGGGTTGTACAAGACATTTTGCCAGCAGGAGTAACCCTGTTTTGTGCCAAGCCGAAACAAGGCAAAAGTTGGCTTGCTCTTGATCTGGCAATGGCGGTTGCCGTTGGCACAAATAAGGCACTCGGTTGCAAACAAGCCCTCAAGGGAGATGTTTTATACTTTGCCCTTGAGGATAATCAACGGCGTATGAACACACGCCTAAAAAAGCTAGTACTTGATCGCTTTGAATCCGCACCATCCAACGCCTATCTTATTACAGGTACAACCGTTCCTCGCTTAAATCAAGGTTTTGAGGTGGAGTTAGAAAAATATTTAGAGCGACATCCAGAAACTCGCCTTGTGGTGATCGATCCATTCACCTTTATCGAGACTCCCCCCAAACGCAATCAATCAATGCGATCTTATCAGGAAGATTATGAGGCGATAAATCGACTGACGGGCCTGACACGAGAGAAATATCCCCACGTTGCTATTTTACTTGTCTATCACATGAGAAAAGAGGGATCGGGTAATTGGCTTGATACCGTAATGGGGACAACAGGTTTAGCTGGTGCTGTAGATAATCTCATGTTTATGCGTCGTGAAAATGCACAAAGTGATGCCGTTTTGTATCTCACAGGCAAAGATATTGAAAATGAGCGTGAGTATGCCATGACGTTTGACAAGACGACAGCCTATTGGCAGTTATTGGGAGATGCGGAGGAATATGCGATCTCAAACGAGCGACGTGAGATTGTGGATTGTTTGAAAAAAGGGATAACGCATTACAAAAAAATTGCTGAATCTGTCGATAAAAATGTCAAAACCGTTCATAAAATTCTCCAAAGCATGTGTACAGACGGACAAGTAAAAGCTTTGGGAAATGGAAATTATACGTTGATGGATGATAACACTCCAACAAGCGTTACCGTTACCAAGTTTACCCCCCAATCTGCGGTGGATGAGGTGGACGGAGTGGACGAGGTGGATACGGTGGATGGGGTGGATACGAACGTTACCGTTACCAAGTTTACCCCCCAATCTGCGGTGGATGAGGTGGACGGAGTGGACGAGGTGGATACGGTGGATGGGGTGGATACGAACGTTACCGTTACCAATGAGGGCGTTACCGTTACCGATTATCCACCGTTACCAAGTGGTAACGGTGGACAGGATTCTGTTTTAATAAACAATGAGTTACCCCCTGTATCCACCGTATCCACCGCATCCACCGAGGATTTAGGGGTAAAGGGTGGTGGTAACGCTCAGGACGAGGCTTTTACACTTAGTGAGGTGATGTGCCAAACTTTGCTTGCTGTTTCAAAAGGTTATAACAGCCCTGCTAAAGCAAGCCAGTATTTAGGAGCAGTAAAGGCATGCACCATGAGAAAACGTTTTATGAGGTTGAAACAAAAAGGATTTTTATCAAAGTCAGGGGAGATATATACCGTTACCGAAGGCGTGACCGTTACCGTGACCGAGGGCGTGACCGTGACCGAGGGAGAGACCGTGACCGAGGGCGTGACCGTGACCGAAGGCGTGACCGTGACCGAGGGCGTGACCGTGACCGAAGGCGTGACCGTGACCGAGGGCGTGACCGTGACCGAGGGAGAGACCGTGACCGAGGGCGTGACCGCTCCCGAAGGCGTGACCGTGACCGAGGGCGTGACCGCTCCCGAAGGCGTGACCGTGACCGAGGGAGAGACCGTGACCGAGGGCGAGACCGCTCCCGAGGGCGTGACCGTTGATGAGAATAGTTATGATTATTTACTTGGACTTTCAAGGAACGCTCAAAATGTATTCGCTTATATTCTCAAAAATGCTGAACCCATACATTTTGTTGATGTGATTAATGGATTATCTTATGAAGAGACAGAATTGGCGATACAGATGCTAAGTGAAAAAGGGTTGGTGCGTTATGAGATACCTCAATCTCAAGTTACTTTGCTCATTAATTGACAAGGCTTAGTCAAAACCAGACAAAAAGTAGGTCCTGAACATGCCTTAATATTTTTAAAAGAAAAAAAGGCGAGTTCAGGACAAACAACAAAGAAAATCTTTTTATAGGGACAATCCTTTGTGATTGCCCTATGCCCCATCCAAAAAATTAAAATTTTAGATTTGTCACTAGACCACAAGCCAATTTATAAAATTTAGTGGCGTTGTTGCAGAAATTCAAAAAAAATGAAGCGAACTGTTGGAAATACGTCATAAAATTAAAAATCAAATAGGG
>JSZA02000062.1 GCA_000785145.2 Candidatus Thiomargarita nelsonii | reverse complement strand
ATCGGCACCCCACCACTCTTCCGACGACGGAGAGGACTCAACTGGGATAGGAGGGGCTTCTGGCGGAAATTTCGACTGATCAATTTCTTTGATAACATGTACGCCTTCTCCGGCATAACGCACTTGATAGAAAGCACCGGGTAGGACAATGTTAGCCGCCATCTGATTTCCACGGCTGATTAAAGTCACTTCACTCTCTTGAACTGAGTCTATGTGACCAGTCCATGCAATCCCGCCTTTTGAAAGCTTTTCGAGGCGAGCCAATGTTGCTACAAAGGATACATCCTCAAACAGATTTAAAAAAATCTGGTCATTGGTGCTAAGCAATCCAGTCTCCACATCAACAAAGCGTTGACGGATTGTTGTTGTGTCGGATATGTCTTGAACGATGTCAGTCGCATGGAATAAAGTGGGCGGTGGCTCGGCGTATGCTGAGCCTAAAATAAATATAGTGCCTGCTATCATAAAGAGATATCGCAGGGCTAATGGATATTTCATTTTTAAGTCTCCTGTTTGATTTATATAAATCCTAATGGAACGCCAAAGCGATAATGCCCGGTGATGCCAATTTTACCACCCTCATAAAAAAATGCAATACCATTTGGAGAGGACATAAAAAATAAATAAAATCAATAATTTAAATAAATCAATCCATAAATTGTTATACCGGTTTTTTTACTTTTTTAATATAGTTATATATAAGATTTATTACATTAAAACCAAACCAAGTTTGGGTGGAATGTGTAGAGTCAATGCCATTAAGTTAAGCTGGCCTGTAGGGTGGATATCGCTGCGCGTATCCACAGAAATATCAATATTAATCAGGTGGATACGCTATCGCTTAATCCACCCTACATCTATGGATTTTCCTTAACTTAATGGCATTGATGTGTCGAGTCGGATTTTATCAATTATTATTTAATAAATGCAAGGTTTGGTTTATTTGTCCAGCAATTTTAATTTTGACTCAATTATTATATGATAATAAATATATATGGAAGTGAAAAATCAGGCTCGATCAAGCATTGCTCCCAAAATTTGCCATTTTTAGGACAAACACTATCCTCCAGCTTACTGGCTATTAATTCGTTTAGGAATAGGGATAAAAGGGTAGAACATAAATATTTATTATTAATATATCTGCAAAAATTATACAATAAATTTTAACTCATAATTAGAATTGCTGTATTATGGCACTCATTAAACTACAAAACGTAGGCAAAACCTACACCCACTATGCACACGGCATAGATCGATTATTGGAAATTATGACCCACCGTCCGCGTCATCAAGCCTTTACGGCGTTGCATCCCATGAATTTAAGCGTTTCAGAGGGCCAAGTTGTGGGCATTATCGGCAATAATGGCGCGGGAAAAAGTACCTTATTGAAAATCATCGCAGGGACTTTACAATCAGATGGTGGACACTTTGAAGTCAATGGGCGCATTGCCGCCTTATTAGAATTGGGTGGGGGCTTTCACCCAGAAATGACAGGGCGCGAAAATGTTTATTTAAACAGCACCATGATGGGCTTAACTTCAAACGAGATTGACGCGAAATATGATGACATCGTTGCCTTTGCCGGCATTCAAGATTTCATGGAACAGCCTGTTAAAACCTATTCCTCTGGCATGTTTATGCGACTCGCTTTTGCGGTGGCAACCAATGTCGAGCCCGATATTCTTATTATTGATGAAGCCTTATCAGTCGGAGATGGCGCGTTTGCCCGTAAATCTTTTGATCGCATCATGCAGTTTCGGGAAGCCCAAAAAACCATTTTATTTTGCTCACATTCGCTATATCAGGTTGAAGCGATCTGTGATCGCGTGATTTGGCTAGAAAAAGGTCACGTTAAACTGGATGGCGTACCCAGTGCGGTAGTGAGTGCCTACAATCAATTTATTACACAAACGCAAACCGTGTCAAACCCATCCGAGCAGCCAGCAGCAAACACCGTCCTTGATGGTAGCGCACATTTCACTGACATTAGCGTCAGCGTTGACGGCATAACGGGACCAAGCTTAGATGCTTTAAGCCTTAAAAGTGAATTATGTCTCACGATAGGCTTTGCCTCCGATCCCAAATTGCCAACCCCTAGCATCGGTTTAGTAGTACACAGTGCCGATGGGCGGATGATTACCAGTGCTGGCACAAAACATGACGGTTTGACCATTAAACGCGATGCCCAAGGACATGCCAAAGTCAGACTACACTTTGCACAGTTAGCTTTATTAAAAGGAGAATATTCGATTGTGGTGTACTTGCTATGTGAAAATGCCATCCATTTGTATGAACAAGCGAATATCCCCACAAGACTCCAGGTGCATCAACAGAGTTTAGAGCTTGGAGTTGTGAGTTTGCCGCGTCATTGGGTACAAATCTAATAAAAGGAGTCCAAAATTTATTTTGGACTCACCATTCAACCAAATATCGGCAACCGCCTCAATCCAACCAACTCCAACAAGTCATCTAAATCCGCTCTAGTGGACCAAAATACACCTTGATCTCGCATTAAACGCTCCGCCTTATCAGTAAAACCTTCATGACTAAAACGCCTCCTTGCCTACCTTCCTATCGGTTAACCCAATGCCATTAAGTTAAGCTTTTTTTGTAGGGTGGGTAGAGCGGATCGAAACCCACCAACTCTTTGAAATTTATAACAATGGTGGGTTGGGCTACCATAACGATGTTGCGCGGGCAACCACAAGGGATTGCCCCTACCCACCCTACAATATTTCTAAAGCCGAAAGATATAATACCCATTTAGTGATCAATGCCATTAAGTTAATGTTCTCACGAGCGGCAACCCTGCGTGGCTGCCAGAGTGCCCATTCTTCTGGCATGGTCACGTCTGTATCGGGAAAGCTATAGTAAACGGGTACCACCGCTTCAATATCCCGATGATCTTGCTCAAAAAAAAGTCGGTTGACGACTCGCTTGAAAATTGAACGTCACGCAGTGAAGTTACTGCGTTTCAGTTTTGCCCATTCTGCGTTGCCCCAGCAATACTGTAGAACCGGTTCGGCGAGTTCGCGCTTTCAAGGCGATTTGATAAAAATAGTCGATAAATTCTTGACGATCAGTATAAATTTCTTTGGGGACTAATGTCTCAATAGCCCACGGGTGTTGATTTTGATTCATTGTAATTATCTTGGACGGGATTTAGGGGTTGCCTTCGTATTTACGCGGGCGTATTATATTCCAATCAAAAAACTGATGCAAGTCGTTTGTAAAATGACATACTAATTATTTATGACAGAAAAAACTTATCAAAGGCACTATGCCAATTTAGATTTTCCCCTAAACATCTATGCCCACTGTCTCTATTTGCAAGAAGGCAATGTGGACTATTTACACTATGGCTTATTTAAAGAAGGGGAATCAAACCCGTCAGCGCGTGAAGTTCAACAACGCGCCACCGACTTTTTGTTAGCCCGCTTACCTCCGCCACCTTGCCGTATTTTAGAAATCGGCATCGGCTTAGGCACAACCGCATTAGAACTGGCGCAGCGCGGCTATACTGTTACAGGAATAAGTCCCGATCCCCAACAAATTGCTATAACGAGACAGCGCGTTAAAGAGAGTGTCACCTTAGAATGTGTCACTTTAGAAGCGTTTTCTGCGCCCACTGAAAGCTACGATGTCATCTTATTGCAAGAATCGGCACAATATATACAATCCTTGGCACTTTTTAACAAAGCATACAGTTTATTGGCGAAGCATGGCTTGATATTGATAGCTGATGAAGTCGGTTTACAGCGCACTCCAAAATATACTAGCTATGGTTTACCTTTGTTAACTTATACTCTTGCCCAAGCGCAACGCTGTGGGTTTGAATTGAGTGAAGAAGTGGATTTATCGGCACAGGCTGCGCCCACAGTAGATTATTTACTTTGGGTGATAAAAAAGCATCGTGCCTCTTTGTTGGTAGATTCAGCCGTACTAGATGATTTATTAAGCGTTTTACGTGAATATCAACAAAAATACCGTGAGGGTCGTTATGGCTATGTCTTATTAAAGTTTGCGAAAACCAAAGCGCCGCGCTGGAAAATAACCACTGTTACTCCACAAGATAAAGAACCTATCAGAGCCTTATTTAGCGAAGTTTTTGCACCCGAACAAATGAATGATGCTCTTTGGGAATGGAAATATGGGGAAAAACGTGGTCTAGGTATTGCCGCGTGGCAGAATAGCAAGATGGTAGCGCATTATGGCGCAATCATACGTGAAATCCACTATTTTGGACAACCCAAGCTAGCTATACAAATTGCCGATGTGATGGTATCAGCTAAAGAGCGTAGCAGGTTGACACGGCGCGGAGCCTTTTTTTTAACGGCAGCCACCTTTCCAGAATACTATGTTGGCTATGGTGCTAAAACATGGATAGGCTACGGCTTTCCCAATCAGCGTGCGATGAAGATTGCAGAACATTTAGGTTTGTATGCGCCGGTGGGAAAGATGATCGAATTGCGTTGGGCAACAAGCACAGCTAAACCCCATTTGTGGACACGCATTCGCCATTTGCAGCCACAGCACTTAGAACAAAATAAAATAATTATCAATACCTTATGGAAAAAAATGGCCGCATGCCTGCAAGAGGCGTTAGTGGGCGTGCGCGACTGGGACTATGTTTTACATCGCTACCTCTCACATCCGCACAAACAGTATGAACTACTTTTGGTGAGTAAACGTTTTGGTAGTCAAGCACTGGGCGTCGTCGTGATCCATCGTCAAAAAGAAACGTGTCGCATTATGGACTTCATCGGTGACTTAAAGCATCTGCCAGAAATTATCAAGCAAGTGCGACGTATGGCCTGCGGTATGCAGCAAGTGATTCTATGGATAACAGAAAATTTTGCGACCGCTTTTCCTAAACCGCTTGAACAGCATGACTTAGATATTCAAATTCCTCACAGTATCTGGTGTCAAGGAGTTCCAGCAGAAGACATTGACGGGCATTGGTGGTTGATGAGCGGAGATACGGATTTTTTGTAATTGGTGGCAACTTGGATTGTAGAGACTGCTAAAAATGTTAATTTCAGGAAGAAACAAAAAAGGATTATCAGAAAGAGAAATTCAAAATTGCTTATGGGCTTGGGAATTATTAAGTGGCCCAACTCATATCGAACTGGTCACTTCAGAAGCCAGTCAGCATAATTCACGTACTCGTTTTAGTGAAAATAAAAATGTAGTCTATCTGGGGGCAGATGTTAAGCCAGGTAATGGCATAGAGGCTAATTCAAGAATGTCAATATTGGCTTGCCTTGCTCATGAATTAGCCCATGCTCAAAGATTTAAGTCTGGTTTTCAAAGACCCATAGAGTTACCAGATGTTTTAATTGATGAAGCTGAAACCAGTTTACACGCCTCTTTTATGTCTGTATTAGGTTTAAAAGATCGTGAAGATCTCATTGAAGATGCGAGAGACCGGTTAAATCAATGGTTAAGTTCACCTAAAGGAGTTAACAAATGAAAGTCGAACCGAGTGGTGTCGTTATGATTGACATTTGTAGTATCCAAACCGATAAATGTGTCGCAAAGAAGCCCGCGCCAGTGACAGCCGTTTGGACTTCACCGGGGCGCACCCAAATGAATGTTTGTCGTCCCTGTTTAGAAGAGAAAATTCGTGCTGGAGAATGGGAAATTCAAGGAGCAAGAGTAGAACAGCGCGTTGATGTGGCTGTTTACTCGAAAGAACAACAATTACAATTGGTTGTTGAAGTTAAAAAGCACCCGACGAGCGTTGTTCCCAAAAATTGGGCGACCAAAATACGGAAAAATATCTTGGTTCATTCTGGTATTCCAAATAGCCCTTATTTTTTATTAGCAGATGTTCCAAATTTTATTTACCTGTGGAAAAATCGTGAACCCATGGATTATGAGAAGGCACCTGATTACGTCATCAGCGCCAAAGAGATTTTGGAAAAATATCTGAATCAGATATCTTCAACCGATAAAGTGAGCGAGTATTATTACCTTGAGCTTGTTATGGCTTCATGGCTAAAGGAGCTAGTCAAGTCAAAAATATCACCTCAAGAAAATCCGGCTTTGAAGTGGATTTTTGATTCTGGACTTTATGAGGCGATTAAAAGTGGTTCAGTGGTTATGGAATCCACCGTCTTGTAAAGCCTTCAACCCTTCAATTATAGGCTCACTAAGACTGGTCAGTTGTGCAATTTGTTCAGTAGAAAACCCCTGTTGTAGCATCTTAGAGGCAATCTGTTCTGCTTGACTCAACTTAAGTTCATCTGGCACCGCTACACGACTAGGGGTTTCAAACTTAGTCGGAATGATATGAGTATAGAGTTGTTTGCCTTGAATAATTTCTTCTGAATACAGTTGATCGGTCTCAGGATGTTGATTGCTGAACACCACATAATAGCCTTCGTTTAGGGCTTCTGAGTTTAAATATTCCACCAATTGTCCTTTGCCCTGTTGAAAATAATAATGATTAACAAAGCGCTTGGTTTCAATAACATATCTTTTATTGTTGTGCAAAATGAGAATATCGGTTCGTCCGCGACCAGAAGGAACTTCCACAAAAGTCTCTCCTCCAAGACATTGAATAAAAAAGTTGATAAAACCATCTAAAGAATAATGCCAAGCCGCTTCTTTCAGATGTTCCGTGTCAAACGCTCGAAAACATCGCCGGCGGATATAAGCCCGGTATTCGTTGAGCAATTCATTGATATTCAAGTGATTATCTTGAGTTAGATATTTGTTGACTGTATCAGAAGGTGAGTTGAGATAATATTGACTTTCACCATTGATTAAGGGACGGAACGCAGTGATTAGTACCTTTTTATACAGTGGTACCATGATATCCGTATTCCCATTATCATTATCAATCACACCGTTAGCGTAGAGCCAAGCTAAATCAGGTTCGTGGATCGAGAACGAGAGCGGTTCTTCATTAAACAACAATTTTAACATAAAAGCTCTTTTTTCGCGGGCTTTTTGAACAATATTGATGATATTTTTGTCAAAGCGTTCGGTCAAAAAGTGATGTTGGGCTTGATAATAGTGTTCAATGGTTACCGGTTGACTCCGATTAGTCACCAATTTTTCCACCAAATATGAACACAAGGCACAGACGAGTCCCGGTTGCCCCTTAGTATTGTCATAAATGGCTTGTATCGCTTGGTCAGTAAATGATTGCTGAGATTCGGCGAGATACTGTTGGAGCAGTGAACTGACTTCCGCAACGGTGAAGTACGGCAGTTCCATTTCTTCCGCAATATTAAATGGTGAAGCGGCAGACAAGACGAGTTCGGCAACAGTACTCACTCCAATCAATACCAGCGAATGTAAATGATAATGGTTCTTTTGATGGTAAATTCTTCTAAAAGTATGCATCACTTCACTCAGAACACCTTTCGGAATACCTTCAAACTCATCAATAAACAGCACAATCGGCTTGATTGGGTGATCAATGGTTTTAAAAAAAGTGGCTAAGCTGAGCGGATCAGTGATGGACTCTTCCGACTGATAATCGTAATTCAATAATTCTTCTTTGAGTTGTATCTCCACATCATGATAAAATGCCGCTTTATTGACCGTAGCCAAGTTTTCTAAGCTAATCCAAATAGGCGTATAAGAGTCGGTTAATTTCCGCAAGAGTTGTTGATAAAAAGTAGTTTTACCGGCTTGTCTCGGGGCAAACAAGGTAAAAAAGCGTCCTTTGGCGACTTTGGCTTGACCTTCAACTATTAATGCCTCACGTATGACGGTGTAATGTAGGCTCGGATCACAGGGACCACAGGTGTTAAATTCACGCATCTTTCTTAATTACCTCATTGAAAAATAACTGTGAAAATATTATATCACACAAAGCAAGATATAGAATATTGGTTAGCCTTAGCTCATATTCCTTTATTTCCTATTCATTTTATACGCTTAATTCAATATTATGGTAATCCGCGTGCCGTTTTTGAAGCTAAACAGTGGCATCCTAATTGGAATGCAGTAGAAAAGGACCTGTTATGGCTAGCTCAAAAAAATCATCATGTCTTAACTTTATTTGACTTAAATTATCCATTTAGGTTAGCTGAAATTTATGATCCCCCCCCTTTATTATTTGTAAAAGGAGATTATAAATTATTGAATAATATTCAATTGGCAATTATAGGCACACGGCGAGCCAGCCGCTTTGCTAGACAAATTTCTTGGCAATTTGCTAAAGCTTTATCTGAGCATGGTTTTACTCTGACTGGTGGCTTAAGTTTAGGTATTGAAATGGCAAGTCATCAAGGGGCATTGGCTGGCTCTGGTAAAACTATTGGAGTGGCTTTTGAAGGTTTGGGGCATGTTAAAAATGCAAATTGTACCACCTTAGTTTCAGAAATTTCTCCTTATAATAAAATGGCTATTACGGCAGAAACTTTTAAGCGTCGTAGTCGTATCATAAGTGGATTAAGTGTGGGCGTTTTAGTTATAGAAGCGCCTGATAAGAGTAACGCCCTGTATTCAGTCTATTTTGCGCTGGAACAAGGGCGTGAAGTCTTTGCAATGCCGGGATCAATATATAATCCTTTAGTGAAATCCTGTCATAAATTAATTCAAGAAGGTGCCAAATTAGTAGAAACAATCCAAGATATTTTTGATGAATTGGAGATTTATCTTATTCGATCATCATGAACATCAACTCAAGGAAAAATTTTGATGAATATTGAAACCGATGCAGAATATATTGTTTTTGTCTCATCATCAGGGCATTGCTCTCTGGATTGCACTTATTGTATTGTCAACCCAATTGTTAAACACCAACCGACGTTGAGCTTTGAAGATATTGAGTATTTTCTGGATAATGTTCAGAAGAAAACGGCTCTTATTTTTTCGGGAAAAGGTGATTACTTTGCTGGATATAAGAAGAATGAAAAACAATTGGCTCGTTTATTAGAACGAAATGTAGAAATTGCTTTGGATATCAATGGGGTGATGATTCATGAGTTTGTTGAACTCACTGAGCAGCAGTTAAATAAAATTCGTCATATTAACCTGACAATGCACTATCGGCAGCTTGTCGATAAGAATGCCTTAGAGGTTTGGAGGAAAAATGCACTGATTTTGATTGACAAGAAAGGTGATGATGATAATTTTATGCTGGGTACTATTTTGTCACCGCCAGAAAATAATCTGTGGGAAGAGGCACTTAGTTTCTTTGAAAAAGCGATATTTGAGCCAGTGGGTCAAAAAATTGTGCTGATCAAAGATGTGAATAACCCATTCAATGCCGTAGACGAGGCGAAAGTGTCAGCCCTCCAAGCCGCCTTTTCACATTTGATTACGGAAGTCCGTGAAGAAGATTTTGCGTCACGTTTCAAGAATCATAGCCATGTGCTGTGCCCTGCTGGAAAGACCTATTTCAGAATTTGGAATGATGGCAGTGTCCAAGGTTGTCCTTATATACCAGCACTTAATGATTGCGGTAATATTAAGGCACGTCGCCTAGAGCCGCGAAAAAATATGTTTCGGTGCAGTGAAGCCAAATATTGTGATTGTTATACAATCGCAGCGCTCGGCAAAATGGTGTTTGAGTCGCCACTGCAACAATAATAAGTCACAAATTTTGGAGCCCAAGCGTCCAAGATAAATCTTGGACTCCAAATTTTCATCGCAAAAATTCTTCCTGATAACCTCTAAGACTGAATAAATGTGACAAAACTGATCGCCATGAATTTGCCTCCAATTCTATAAAAGCCTCAGCATACTGTCCCGATTCTTTTTCAATTAAATAAAGGCCTCGGTATTTCACAAGACCGCTGATAGCGGTTTTATAATCACAATATTTCAATGGTAATTGGTAACATTGCATGGCTTGTTGCTTGAGAGCAACGACGCTACTCACGTTGACTATCCAGGTTGCCGGAACGGGTGCCCATATTTCATATAAAAATACCCGTTCTCGAAAGCCACGTTGTTGCCACACGCTGAGCACCGATAAACTAACGGCGATATGATCGCGATGATAATCCAAAACTGAGGGAATGAATATCCAGTCTGCAACAAAACTATCTAATATTGAAGAGAGTTGCTCGCCAATGGTTGGCGTGTATCGAAAATGGCCGTCGGCTTCGCCTAAAAATACAATATCATCAATGCCTAATAAGTTAAGGGCGGCTATTGATTCACCTTGACGGCAATTCACCACATCTCCCTTAGTATAATTCAAAGGATCACCTTGGCTACCATCCGTCATAATCACGACTTTGATATGACAAGCTTTTTGCTGCAATAAAGCCAATGTGCCTCCACAGCCTAAAGTTTCATCATCAGAATGTGGTGCTATCATGAGAATATTTGCTTGTTCAGGCAAATCCAACATTTTTGGCAAAGGGCAGATTTGCCATTGATTCACTTGTTGTTGCCAATCTCGCCATGGAGATATTGGGGGCGCGGGGGGGCGAGTGAAGTGAGGTACGGGGGTGGCTTGATACATCGCTAGGTAGGCATCGGCAATGCGGCTGACATCAGGCGGCCAATTGTGTACCCATTGGCGTGCTTGTTGTGCCCAATATTGGCGACTATCGGTATCGTCTAGCAAGCTTTGTAATGCCTCAACGAGTGCCAATGTATCCCGTGCGGGCACTAAACGTGCGCCACTTCCTAACACTTCTGGCACGCCTCCAACCGCCGTACACACACAAGGCAATCCCATCACTAAAGCTTCTAAATTAGCCAGTCCAAACGATTCTGTGATCGAGGTGCTGACGTAAATATCTGCCGCCGAATAATAGAGTCCCATGTCATCGCTAATGGCAAAATATAGGCGTTCTGCAATGTTTAACTCGGTAGCCAAAGCTTGCAAGGCGCTACGATCACCTTCGCCTATCAATACCAATTTCCAACGTGGATATTGTAAGCCGGCACAAGCTTGTATTAAGGTGGGAAATTGTTTCAATTCGGCAAAACGACCCACCGCAATGATATAAATATCTTCCGTTGCCCAGCCTAAATGTTGACGCGCCTCCATTTTAGGATAAATATTTAAAACAGGGCGCGGATGAAAAATCGCTTGCCAAGTGGAGGGAATGGGATAAATCGACAAATCGCGTTCTAATTGTGCCAAGCTGCTACGTGTTGGTGTGATGACCCATTGGGCTTTTAAAAGTATTTTTGCTTCCCAACGCCGCAGCCAGCGCATCACGCCAGTCCCTAACTGAGCACCATCTTCATGAAACGCTTGCGCGTAGCAACCAAAACCGTGTTCAGTCAAACCCCATCGCGCTGTATGACATAGACGTAGAGAGCCAAACCAACGCACCCGCGCAAACCAACGATAACCCGCCGCGATAATAGGATCATGGCAATGTACATGGGTATAATGCTCTCTTGCCATCACTTTGACTGCCAAACGTCCCATGTTGATGCGTTCTAAAATGCCCCACAACAAGGGCACAAATTCGGTATGGCTAAAAAAAACCCCAAACAGTTTGACTAATATTCCATGTAGAGAGCGCATAGTGGCAAGGCTTTTCTTACCAGCGTCTGCTTGGCACAAATAACCCACTTCAATCCCTCGCCGAGTCAATTCCTCAATCAAGGGTGTTAAACTTCTGCCTAAGCCATAGCGTTTGTCGGCATGGTTTTCTCGCGTAACCATGAGTATTTTCATGTTTTTTATCTCATTTTCTTGGAGTGTTTAAAGCGCTGGATAATTTTCGGCCAAACAGACGAGACGGGTTTTCGACGATGTAATAAAAAACTAAAGTAATAATCACAGTGGCGCATGAACATAACAAATAGCCCGTTAATCCGCTTAAATTATAACCGCTCAAAACTTGCGGCATTAAATTATGGAACAAATAAACGCCATAACTTATGTTACCCATAAAGAGACAGGCGGAATAAAAAAAAGAGTCTGTTTTCTTTAGAGTGATCAAAAATGGAAATAAAAGTATTGCATAACTAATAGCACACCAGAAATGGAAATAGGATTTAAACAACAAATTGCCATTGACTGGATCATTTTCTTGCCAAATAAAGAATAAACTTAACCCAGATAATAAGCTCATAGCTATTATAATGATTAAAACATGATACATAATAGGTATTTCTTTATCCCTATATTTCACATAAAGCTTAAACAATATAATGCCTACCATAAATTCAATGAGAAAACCGGGCAAGTGAAAGTTTAAAAAGCTTGATAGGTTGGGATTTGATAATTCTGCTGAAGTAAAAGTAAGGATAGTTTTCAATAAAATAGCCAGTATAAATATTATGTGGATAAAATATTTATATCTCGCGATGACGAAAAGCGGCACTAATAAATAAAATTCGGCTTCAATGGGAAGAGTCCAATAGGCTATATTGAAGAAATTGACTTCTTCTACTGAGTGGGTGGTATGCAGAAAAAACAGATGATTGATAAAAAATGAAAACTGGTTTGGATCTGAAGATGAGAACCAATAATATAAAAAAAGTGAACACAAATACAGCGGATAGATTCTAAAAAATCTCCTTATCAAGTATGGCATCACAGCGATCTTGCCAGCCTCAATGGCGGGAGCAAATACAAATCCACTGATAATAAAGAACAAATCTACGCCCGTCTGTAAAAAATTAAGAAGACTTCGCTCTTGTATAAAAAATGAGGCATAATGCGACGTTAATACCATCCATGCCGCTATGCCACGAAACAGTTCAATAGAGGGATGCATTGTCAAAGTTTCCGATTTATATTGAAAGTAATGCCCAAACCATTTTTTAAATAAAGATAATTTTTGTTATTCATAATAAACTTTATGAAGTGACAAAAACCAATTATATTAAAATAAGTAGATCAACAAAAATATTATATAGCAGGAGTCCAAGATTTATCTTGGACACAAAAAAATTATGCACATTTATTTAGGAACATTTTTAATAGCACTTAGCACACTCGCATTGGAAATCACTCTAACGCGACTATTGAGTGTCATTACGTGGTATCACTTAGCCTTTTTCGCCATTGCGACAGCGATGTTAGGTATGACGGCGGGCGCTGTAACCGTTTATTTGAAACCCAATTGGTTTAGTCAAAAGTTAGATGGCAAGCTTGCAAAGGCTTGTTTGGGTTATTCTCTGGTGACACCGATTGCCCTCATTATACTCTGTCTAACACCGTTGGTTTTAAAGCCCTCCATTATGAGCCTTTTTGCACTGATGATGGCAACGATTGCTTGTTCTATACCTTTTTATTTTTCAGGTATCGTCATCACCGTCGTATTGACTCAATATCAACTGCCGATAGGGAAAATCTACGCCAGTGATCTCATTGGTGCCTCACTCGGTTGCCTACTCGTCTTGGGAGGGCTCGAAATATTAGACGCGCCCAGTTTTATTTTGCTATGTGCCGCCATCGGCGTTTTAGCGGGATTAAGTTTTCGTTTTAGGCTTGGATATTTTGGCTTGTTCATTATTCTAATCGGCTCGGTTTTTCTCAATGCCTCCAATTCACCTTATGGAATAGGACCCTTTTTTATCAAGGGGCAAATTAAAAATGCCGAGCAGGTTTTGTTAGAAAGGTGGAATTCTTTTTCTCGCGTGGCTGTTTTCAAAAGCTTGGAACTACCCCCACAATATTGGGGTGCCAGCCCCGTCGCACCACGGGAAAAAATTTTGCCACTACATTTTATGAATATAGACGGAGAAGCCGGTACAATCGTTCAAAAGTTTTCTTCTCTTAAAGATATTGAACATCTCCGTTTTGATGTAACGAATATCGGCTATTATCTGCGTCCAAAAGGCGGTGCTTGTATTATTGGCGTGGGTGGCGGTAGAGATTTACAAGGGGCTATTTTATTTGGTCATGAAAAAGTGATTGGCGTTGACGTAAATCCAATCTTTATTGATTTATTGCAAAATGAGTTTAGAGAATTTGCGGGATTGGCTGATCGTGATGAGGTGACTTTTGTCGTCGATGAAGCGAGAAGTTATTTGTCAAGAACTCAAGACAAGTATTCTATCATTCAAATGTCCTTAATAGACACCTGGGCAGCCACTGGTGTAGGCGCGTTTTCTCTGTCTGAAAATGCACTTTATACCACAGAAGCTTGGCAAATCTTTTTGAATCGACTGCACGACGATGGCATTTTGACGGTTTCGAGATGGTATGATTCGCATAATCTCGGAGAAACGGGTCGTATTGTGAGCCTTGCGGTGGCTTCACTACTGAAATCGGGTATAAAAAACCCCGCTGAACATATTGCCATGATCACGATTGGTAACATTTCTACTTTGCTATTGAGTAAGCAAGCATTCAGTGTACAAGATATTGCCAAATTAAAAAAGGTGAGTGCTGATTTAGCCTATAATCTTGTCATTGTACCAAGTGCGCCACCCAGTCATAAGGTTTTGAGAGATATTGTTTCTGTGTCTTCACTAGAAGAACTCAGCACTGCAATAGCAGATAAAGAGTTGAATTATGAGCCAACGACAGATGAGAATCCGTATTTTTTTAATATGCTGCGGTTACAACATATTTATCTGGCTTTTCAGTCAGACGCTGGCTTTAGTTCTGGCGTGATAGCTGGCAATTTACATGCCACCCTGACTTTGATAGGACTTCTCATCAGTTTATTGTTATTAACCCTTGTGACGATTATCTTTCCACTATTCGCGGCGAAGAAAAAGTCTAAAATTATTTGGTCCAGAGCACTTTACTTTTCTTTGATTGGTGCTGGATTTATGTTCGTAGAAATTGCACTTATCCAAATGTTGTCGGTTTTCTTGGGACATCCTGTGTATGCTTTAGGTATCTTATTATTCACCATTATCGCTAGCACGGGTATCGGTAGTTTTTTGAGTACACGTTTGCCATTAACACATTGGTTATTTGTGTTACCGCTTTTCATGGTAACAGCCATCATTTTGACACAATTTTTTCTGCCTATGCTGATATCAAACATGATAACGTCAGTCATGCTGAAAAAGATCCTTGTTTCTATTCTTGTGATTTTTCCATTGGGAATGCTGATGGGCTTATTTTTTCCGACGGGTATGCGATTAGTGAAGGGTGATAGTGAGACGCCGTGGTATTGGGCGCTCAATGGTATTTTTGGAGTACTCTGCTCAGCACTGGCGGTCTTTTTCTCGATTTATTTCGGTATTTCGACCAATTTTTATATTGCCGCTTCTTGCTATGCGATGCTGTTAATTTGTCTTTATTATATGCCCGTTATCAAATCACTGCCATTATAGTTGTCCAAACTTTCAAAGAAATCCTATTTCTTAAAGAAATAGGATTTCTATAACTCAATCTAAAAAACTATAAAAGTTGTTTCGGGAATGGAGCGTAGCGGATTTCCCGAAACCCTGTCGAGGGTTTAGCTACGCTAAAAGTTGTTTCGGGAATGGAGCGTAGCGGATTTCCCGAAACCCTGTCGAGGGTTTAGCTACGCTGACTGAGTTGACGCTGACTGAGTTTCGGGAAATCCGCTCCGCTCCATTCCCGAAACAACGAAAATTTAAAAAACTATTGTGGCACAAATTTTCCATTGGGCCACGAAGGAGCCGCAATCACTTCACCTATATTCGCCTCCCTCAACCTCTCTCTCGCCTCCAACAAACGACCCACTAAAGCAGGCTCCGCTTCAGCATAAGCCGACTCATCTTCTACCCGTTTCACCACTATCCCCAAAAGTTCAGTAATCGCATTGCCAACTGAATTTTGAGAAATAGTCACGATCAAACGCCCTTTATCGTCACGATAAAGCAATTGTTTATAAGCAGGGCGCCAGCGAATTTCATTCGCAAACAATGGATCTTGGATCACCTGTTCTCTGAGATCGCGAGCGACACGTTGAAATCGTCCACTGTCTAACAACACTTCACTTATTTGATGAGGAAAATTAGCCCGCGCTGGCACTTGTGGATCCCCAGTAGACACTAAAGAGAAAAAGGTGCGATAAAAATCGAGGAAACCTAATAGCACCTGTTCATATTCATACCAAAAATACTGATCCTTAAGTTTCTCAGCGCCCCCTTTGACTTCCCAACTGGGCAAACCTTGTGGATAACCCGTTAACTTAATAGCAGACTCACTCGTTGAAATCGGAGACAAAATTTGCAAGTCTAATATTTCTAAAAATTCGTGATAAACGCCACTTAAATGCCGCAAAAATAAACTATGATGTCCACTATCAGTCAAATTAGGATCCGCCGAATTGGCTTCTTTAGCACTTTCCAAATCCACCATCGGAAACACCATAAAATGGTTATGGATCATACGAATACTGGGCACCCCTGGCTTATTCAATGGCCAAGTTGCATCTAAGCTGGCTTCACCACCAAGAATTAAGTGTTGCGCGGGATCAGGGTATTTTTCCAGCATGTAATCAAACGAAATACGAGTCATCTGATTCCAAACTTTCTTTTGTTGACGTGACATCTGATCACGTCTGACTGGTCGCCCCAATGGATCTAATATGCGTTTGGAAGTGTCTAAAATGATTGAAGCATCAAATTCGATACTGTGACCGATCAACTTGCGATACATCAACAGGTTTTCAGGTGTCCGAAATAAACCGTTTTCTTCAGCTAAATTTTTTAAATTAGCTGGACTGTTAAAAAATTCCACGGGTGCCATACCCGGTGGAATCGTCAGAGACATTTTCGGGCGAGGGGTGATAATTTCCCTTGCGGCTGGCTTCATATTACTATTCCTTTCAACAAAGATGTCCAAGATAAATCTTGGACTCCTGAAAATTTCTGGTATTTTTGTATATTAAAAGTTAATTTTATTCTTAAATTGGCAGGCGTGCAAGGCGTATACTGTACTAGCCTATTAATATTTTTTATTGTTTTAAAAAAAAATTTTTATACCCTGCGTACAGTATACTCCAAACGACAATGTCACATTTTATCAGGAGTGCAAGGCGTACCTTGTACCAGTGTTTTAATACAAACATTTATTAATCAATATGTTATTGTATCACTTGTTTTTTGTGTAATTTTTATGCTATTGTGCAATCCTTAAAAAAAAACGGGTATTAGTTAGGCGCAAAAATACACGCTAAAACTTACGCATTGAAAAATTAATTTATTTGTAAATTCAAGCTATTATTAGCATTTATTTAAGTTTGATCTCACTTTAAGTGTGATTTGTAACTATTTTATTTATCAAAAAATTATTTTTTCAAAGTATCAGATGTTCCTAGTATTTTCGGTAGCCACAGAGAAAAGCTTTTGATATACGGCTTAGTTGTAGTTTTTTTTAGTTTTTTTTATGAAATTGAAATAGGGGTTTGTATAATATGAACTTTGAACCAACCAATTTTTGTGGTAAAAAACGCTCAATGTTAAAGCCTCTGGCAGGGGCACTCGTTCTTGCGACAGGCATCTGTGCGGCGCCCGCATCTGCGGTTAATACGGAGATTAACGGTGTCTATAATGTTTGGGGGATTTCTCAAAATAGTTTCTTTTTTGGGAAAAAGAAAGATTCATTTGGCAGCGACAATGACAATTACGTTGTTCAAATGTTGAGATTGAAAGTCTCTCTTGCCGATGACAATGATGACATCAAGGCGATTACCCGTTTTGATTTGGCGCAAGGCTGGTGGGGTGTGGATAATGCCGGTGATAAGAGTGTTGATGGGGGTCAATTCTACGATAAAGGGACCTTCTTCGATGTGCATGTTGATCATGCTTATTTAGATTTCCGTGTGCCCAATACTGAGAGTCGTGTCATGGTGGGGCGTTTCCACCACGCATTGGGTAATAAGTTGGTGTTAGACGATGATCTTGATGGCATTAGGTTCACCGCCCCTATGGGGAATTCTAAACTGAGTCTTGCGTTCGCAAAGCCTTTTGAGGGGGATGTCGATTTAACTGGTCAGGGTGCAACACCCGTTGGTGATCAATCCTTAAACACCCTCAATGATGAGGGCAGTACCGATGATGCCAATATGTTCTCCATTGCCTTTGATCATAAGATGGGTGGGAATAATCTCAGTGCTTGGTATGTCTATTATGCAGATGAAGGCTATGATGATGGTTCTGCCTATATTACCCAAGGCTTGGGTTATGCTCGGCCACGTTTTACGCCGCAAGTGACAGAATTGAATATTTTTGGTGGGGCTGCCACTTTTAAGATGGGTAGTGTTACATTGAATGGTGAATTCAACTACCTGAGCGGGCAAGATGATATTGCTAATGACACTTATAATGGCAACAAAAATGATAAGAACAACGGTGACTTAGAAGGTTATACTGCCTACCTCGATGCCAAGTTGGGCTTGGGTGAGGGTGGTAAGAGCAATGTGGGTGTGAAATTCGGCATTGGCTCTGGTGACGATGATCCGAGTAGCGGTGAGGGTAATATTACCAAGCTGAAAACACAGGGTTTCTTCTATTTCACCGAAGTTTGGGAAGATTCCATTATGCCGGATGTTGCGGGTATCACTCCTCAAGGTATCGGCGCACCGAATACCAAAGGCTATCGTGAGTTTGAAAATACCACGGCAGTACAACTCTATGCTAACTTTGCCCTTAGTAAATCCATGTCCATCTTCGGTTCTTATAGCTACATGATGGCGACAGAAGATGTGCATGGATGGAATGCAGATGGGCCTACGTCACAGCTAAGTGATGATATTGGTCAGGAAGTTGACGCGATCTTCAAATGGAAGCTTTATAAAAAGCTCATTTTCTCTTCAAGATTCGGTTACTTCATGCCGGGTGAAGCAACATTATTGTTGGTGAACGGCAATACCGCCAATGATGATGATGCTTGGGAATGGAAAAACACTTTGACCTTTAAATTCTAAGCTATAGTCCTTTTGCGGGGTCCAAACTAAAGTTTGTTTTGTTTCGGGAATTTCGCTCCGCGGATTTCCCGAAACCCTCGACTGCAGTTTCGGGAAATCCGCGGAGCGAAATTCCCGAAACAAAATTTTATCCAAAAATCAAAAACGCGAAACTCAAAGTCTCATGTCCATCAACCGACTACAATTTCTGCGGGGTGATTTCCGTGGCAAACAACAACAACCGTTACGTCCACCTTGGTCAGGTAGTGAAAGCGAATTTATTGACTGTTGTGAGCGTTGCGGAGAATGTATCAAAGCCTGCCCTGAAAATATCTTGGAAAAAGGGCGCGGGGGATACCCCCAAGTCAACTTTCAGCACGGAGAATGCACATTTTGTGAACGCTGTGTCGAACAATGTCCCAATGAAACCCTACAAACCACACGTAGCCCACCTTGGACCCTTAAAGCCCACATAAAAAACAATTGTTTAACGCAACAAGGCGTTATCTGTTATAGTTGTCGTGATAGTTGTGAAGTCGAGGCGATTTATTTTACAATGGCAAAAGTACCTATCCCTGATGTACACATTGATCAATGCAATGGGTGTGGCGCCTGTTATCAAGCCTGTCCAATCACGGCAATTACCATTCATCATCCAGTTTAAAGTTCATCATCCAGTTTAAAGTTCATCATCCAGTTTAAAGTTCATCATCCAGTTTAAAGTTCATCATCCAGTTTAAAGTTCATCATCCAGTTTAAAGTTCATCATCCAGTTTAAAGTTCATCATCCAGTTTAAAGGAGTCCAAGATTTATCTTGGAAATTTAAATTGTTTCGGGAAATCCGCGCAGCGAAATTCCCGAAACAACAAAAATTTTATGAACAAACAATTTGAAAACTACTTTCTTAAAGCATTATATAACGCAAAAATTGAACAAATTACTCAAACCTATAAAGAAAAAGGTTTCTCATGCAGGACCAACGTCAAAATTGATGACGTACAATTTGATGTCATTGTTCAAACACCTGACAAAGTCATTGCTTTTGATATTCAAGTGTCACCCTCCCAAGAAGAATTGAAAGGCGTTAAAAAGCGACACGAAAAAGCCAAAGCTTTGGGCTATAACTTTCGTGTGGTAAAAATTAATAAACCTATCAACCCGACAATAGCCATTGGTTGACTTAATCAAGCACTTTTCAAATCCTTATCATGCCCACTATGAACAAGTGAAGACATATATTAATAATATTGAAATTAATGGATTAAATGCTTTAATTCAGGTGGATGGTGGTATTTATGTTGATTTTCAATACGGGAACGATGAAGACCACTTAATTTCTGAAACATTTCCATTTGAAGGTGAAATGTCACTCAATCTTCTTAAACAAGAAATCAAAAACGCCAAACTCAACATAGACGATAGCCACTGGTCTTAATCTTTATGTTTAACGCAACAAGGCATTATCTGTTATAGTTGTCGTGATAGTTGCGAAATTGAGACGATTTATTTTACAATGGCAAAAGTTTAAAGGAGTCCAAGATTTATCTTGGACGGCGAAAAATTTATGAATATTTCTGGTGTGCTGGTGCATACGATTCCTGAACAGGCAGATGAAGTCAAAACACGCCTGATGGAAATCCCCTGTGTGGAAGTCCACGCCGTTACAGAAAACGGGCGTTTAATTGTCACGATTGAGGATGACGATGAAAAAGTGGTCGCGGATAGGGCACTTAACATCCACCAATGTGAGGGCGTGATCTCCGCTGCTATGGTTTATCAATATGGAAATGACGATGAGGACTTTGAGGAGAAAATGTCAATATGAAAATAACTAGACGAGAGTTTATCAAAGCAAATGCTATCGCGGCAACCGCTGCCGCCGCTGGCGTGACTCTCCCCCAAACAGCGATTGCCGCTGGCGGAAGAGACAAAATCCGTTGGGATAAAGCCGTTTGTCGATTCTGTGGTACCGGTTGCAGCGTACTCGTCGGCACCCAAAATGATCGAGTTGTGGCAACGCAAGGCGATCCCGATGCACCCGTTAATCGTGGACTCAATTGTATAAAAGGCTACTTTTTGTCCAAGATTATGTACGGTAAAGACCGTTTGACCAAACCCCTGTTGCGTATGACAGACGGAGAATATGACAAAGAGGGAGATTTTACCCCGATTTCTTGGGATCAAGCCTTTGACATTATGGCGGAAAAATTCAAAGAGGCGCTCAAAGAAAAAGGCCCAAGTGCCGTTGGCATGTTTGGCTCAGGACAATGGACAGTCTGGGAAGGCTACGCCGGGCTCAAACTGATGAAAGCCGGTTTTCGATCCAACAACATCGACCCCAATGCACGTCACTGTATGGCCTCTGCGGTTGCTGGATTTATGCGTACTTTCGGCGCCGATGAACCCATGGGCTGTTATGATGACTTAGAATATGCTGATGCCTTTGTCTTATGGGGCGCCAACATGTCAGAAATGCACCCCATTTTATGGTCACGCCTCACAGATCGCCGCTTGACAGCGTCACATGTTAAAGTGGCCGTCTTATCGACTTTTAAAAATCGCAACTTTGACTTAGCAGATATTCCCATCGTTTTCAAGCCACAGACGGATTTGGCTATTCTCAACTATATTGCCAACTACATCATCCAAAGTGGCAATGTCAATGAAGAATTTGTCAAAAAACATGTTAATTTCCGTATTGGTAATACGGATATTGGTTATGGCTTACGTCCAGAAGATCCGAGAGAACAGGCGGCTGAAAACGCTAAAAAGGCGGGGGGTTCTAAATCAGCTACTTTTGAAGAGTACAAAAAATTTGTCGCTGAGTACACCCTCGACTATGTTCATGAACTGTCTGGCGTACCCAAAGACAGATTAGAAGCCCTGGCCAAACTTTACGCTGATCCCAAGATTAAAGTCACCTCCTACTGGACGATGGGATTCAACCAACATACTCGCGGCACATGGGTTAATCAAATGTGCTACCACATCCACTTGCTCACCGGCAAAATTTCTGAACCCGGCAATGGCCCATTTTCTCTGACAGGGCAACCTTCAGCCTGTGGTACCGCCCGCGAAGTCGGCACCTTTGCCCACCGTTTACCCGCTGACTTAGTGGTCAAGAAAAAAGAACACCGTGATTTTTCAGAAAAAATATGGAAATTGCCCCAAGGGACTATCGAACCAAAGCCGGGCTATCATGCCGTGTTGCAAAATCGTATGCTCAAAGATGGCAAACTCAATGCCTACTGGGTGCAATGCACGAATAACGTACAAGCGGCTGCCAACTTAAATGAAGAAACTTTGCCCGGCTACCGTAATCCCGATAATTTCATTGTCGTCTCAGATCCCTATCCCACCGTCACCGCCCTATCAGCCGACTTGATTTTACCCACCGCCATGTGGACGGAAAAAGAGGGCGCGTATGGTAATGCCGAGCGGCGTTCCCAATTTTGGCGGCAACAAGTTAAGGCGCCGGGTGAGTCCAAATCTGATCTTTGGCAAACCGTCGAATTTTCTAAACGCTTTAAAGTAGAAGAAGTTTGGCCTGAAGAGTTGATTGCCCAAAAACCTGAATATCGGGGTAAAACCCTGTACGACATCCTGTTTGCCAATGGGCAGGTTGACAAATATCCTAAGCAAGAAGTGAAGGATTCGGCGGGCAACGTTTACCATAACGATGAAATGGAAGATTTCGGCTATTATATACAAAAAGGACTTTACGAAGAATATCGCTTGTTTGGCTTGCATGGACCGAAAAAAGGGCATGAATTAGCCACTTTTGACCAATATCATCAATCGCGTGGACTACGTTGGCCGGTGATCGATGGCAAAGAGACGCTGTGGCGTTACCGCGAAGGCTACGATCCCCATGTAGAAAAAGGGGCAGAGATACAATTTTACGGCAACCCCGATGGCAAAGCGAAAATCTTTGCCTTGCCCTATGAACCAGCAGCGGAAGAGCCCGACGATGAATATGATTTATGGCTCGTCACCGGGCGTGTTTTAGAACACTGGCACTCAGGCTCCATGACGCGGCGTGTGCCTGAACTTTACCGTGCATTCCCGGATGCCGTTGTCTTTATGCACCGTAAAGATGCTAAAAGACGAGGCTTGCGACGTGGTATGACTGCTAAGCTCAAAACGCGACGCGGTGAAATTACGGCCAAAGTTGAAACACGGGGACGTAATCGACCACCAGAAGGTCTTGTCTTTATTCCCTGGTTTGATGCCAGTCGACTGGTCAACAAATTAACCTTAGATGCGACTTGTCCCATCTCAAAAGAAACCGACTACAAAAAATGTGCCGTGAAAATTGAAAGGGGTTAACAATGGACTCCCTCAACCGTCGACGCTTTCTGATTGAGACAGCCATTAGTGCTTGCGGCGTCAGCCTTTTTGGTGCTGGGCTGGCACTGTATGCCCGTCAAGCCAGTTCACTGCCCGCCTACGCGATCAGACCGCCGGGTGCCTTGCCTGAAGATGATTTTCTAGGCGCCTGTATTCGTTGTGGATTATGTGTACGGGATTGTCCTTATGACACATTGCACTTAGCTGAGCTTGGAGAAAAAATCCCTTTAGGGACACCTTATTTCTTAGCGCGTGACATTCCTTGTGAAATGTGCGAAGACATTCCTTGTGTCAAAGCTTGTCCTACTGGGGCTTTAGAGCCTGAACTGACCGATATTAATGATGCCCGCATGGGGCTGGCCATGTTATCGGATCAAGAGACTTGTCTCAATTTTCTCGGGCTACGTTGTGATGTATGCTATCGAGTTTGTCCGCTGATTGATGAAGCGATTACCTTGGATATGCAACATAACCGACGCAGCGGCAAACATGCCCTGTTTCTCCCGGTGGTACATTCTGAATATTGCACAGGTTGCGGTAAATGTGAACAAGTCTGTGTTTTACCAATTGCGGCCATAAAAGTATTTCCTAAACAATTAGTTAAGGGAGAATTGGGTGGCCATTACCGCCTGGGTTGGAAAGAAAAAGAAAAAGCTGGGGGGAGCTTGGTAAAAGATGTGCTTGATCTCCCTGATAGATTACCGGACAACGGGCTTAATCTTCCCAAAATACCGGAGGGCTTATGAAAGTTTGGTTTAGCAATTACAAGTGGCTATTATTACGGCGACTGACTCAACTCATCATTCTGAGCCTGTTTCTACTCGGTCCTTGGTTTGGAATATGTGCGACTCGTTTGACCTAATTCGTTGAGTTCGTTCAGGATTTGCTGAAAGGACACAATTGAAATAAAGTCTTAAAGTAAAATTTCTTATATGGTGTGAATGGACTCACCTCCCCAAACAGGCGGAGAGAAAGCAAAGACCGTCTCCACAGACACATTCGTGGGCGACAGTGCAAGGTCTAAAAGCCTCAAAAGGGCAAGCGTTATGGATATGATAGGTTCGATAGGTCGGTCAAACCAAATTGATGGGAGCAATCTCAGAAATAAAAGGTTCTTAGGGGTTTGGGTTAATATTCACTCAAATTCGTCTGTTCGATACATACCCGATTACAGAATACTATCTAAGTTCACAGGTAAACATATAAGAGAAACGAGTAAAAACGATGTGAGATAGCCTCTAGCCGGATAGCAAGAGGAGGGCGCAAGCTCTTAGCGGCAGCATCGGGTAGGATGGAGTGGGAAGCCAACGCCAGTAGAAACCATCTAAGGGGGAAACTGGATATGCTGATTCACTCTCGGAAATTGTGTTATTTTAAATTCCAACTAAGCAAAGGTGCTCTAGCGAGCACTGATAACAATAAGTTAAAACTTAAATTATGAATACTCCTCAACGGCATGTGTCGGATGAGACCCCTTCCCGAATCTCAATGGAGAGGGATGCCTCTTCAAATGAACCGGCCATAGTACACAAGGAATACACTAGGAAGCCTAGCTTCCCAAGTTATCAGGTAGTTAAACTACCGGAAATGCGCCACTGGGACTGGGACTACCTCATCTGGGGCAAAGTTCGGAGATTAGTTTTCAATTTGCAGAAAAGAATTTACAAGGCTGCGAAAGCGTGTAAGTACAGAAAAGCTAGAAGCTTAATGTATCTATTGCAACATTCGTTTTATGCGTCGCTTCTAGGGGTTCGTACCGTGACCACTGAGAATAAAGGTAAACGGACCCCTGGAGTAGATAGAGTTAAGGCCAATACGCCAAAGAGAAAGAAAGCCTTAGTTATGGATGTCCTTGATACGATCCAAAAGGGCTGGGATAAATACGAAGCCAAGCCTGCCAAAAGGATTTATATCCCCAAGGCAAACGGCAAACAAAGACCTTTAGGAATTCCCACCATCAAGGATAGGGCGATGCAGGCAGTTACGAAACTAGCCATGGAACCTTTTTATGAAGCCAAATTTGAAGCCGCTAGTTATGGCTTTAGACCTGGAATGGGATGTAAGGATGCAATTGATAAAATAACAATGGTACTCCTCAAGAAACAGAAATGGATTTTAGATGCGGATATAAAGGGTTTCTTCGATAACTACGTGGGATAAAAGGCTGGATAAAGAAAATCGGCAACACCAAGGTCAGCACAAAGATAAATAAGAAAACCAAGAAAGAATTTAAGCAGAGAGCACATTTACACATCTCTGTAGTAAGGTACGCCGATGACTTTGTAGTAATCCATGAGGAAAAAGAGGTAGTTGAGGAATCCAAAAGATTTATTGGGGAATGGCTTGGAAAAAGAGGCTTAACTCTATCAGAGGAAAAAACTAGAATTGTTCACTCAACGGAAGGTTTCGACTTTCTGGGGCACCACTTTAGGCATTATAAGAACCGTGTTAAGGGAACCTATAAGCTGAAGTTACTTGGTGGGACTCCAACCGAACAAAGAAGGGCAATAGCAACGCATGTATTACGAGTGGAACCAACCAAAGAAAAGATTAAAAGTCACTATAAAGAAATAAGTGACACGATTTGGGAAATGAAAGCAGCAACTCCCTGGAAGTTAATTGAAATCCTCCAACCCAAAATATCAGGGTGGGCCAACTACTACAAAACAGTGCATTCCAGCAAAGCCTTTGGAAAGCTCGACATGTTAATCTGGCGTAGGTTATACCAATGGGCACGTCGTAGGCATCCAAATAGAGGCAAGCGATGGGTAGCGGATAAGTATTTCGGCACGGTCAATGGTAGGAAGTGGACTTTTGCAGAAATTAAAGGCAAGGGTAAGGATAGAGAAATAGTAAAGTTTCTCAAAGGATACTCCAAGTATAAAGAAAGAACAGGGAGTTATGCGCGGGTTGGTTACGATAGGTCATTTTATGACGGAGATACTGCCTATTGGGCAGAACGGCTTTCCAAAGGCTATGGTAATATTACTCCGGCAAAAGCTAAGATGCTGAAGAGACAAGATGGGATTTGTCCGGTCTGTAAATGTGCATTCACGAATCAAGATTTGCCAGAAGCGCATCACATTAAGCCGCGTCAGTATGGCGGGCTATGGGAGTTTAAAAATATGGTTCTGGTACATTTACACTGTCATGACAAAGTACATCGGGAATACGCGAAGCAAAAACGTAAAATGTGTAGAGACCAGCGGGAATACGAAAGACTGATTGCCAACGGAATACACATCTCATCGAAGTTGGAAGAAGTGTTAGACATAGATGTAGCCCAACTCAGAAGTGCAGCAGAAAACAGAAAGAGCAGCACCGAGACGTTTAGAACAGGCACAGATGTAGTAATAGATAGAGAAGATACATCATGTCCGTTTGAAATCCTCAGCAAGAAAGAAAAAGAGGACATAAGTATGATAAGGGTAAAAAAGTGGAGTGAGTCAAAGCAAAAATGGATTCACAAATCATTACCCCGTGATTGCTTAAAAGAGAGAATAGTAAAAGTCAGAGATGAAACCACGAAGTTGTGGATAAACGTGACCAAATACTTCAGGAAGTAATAATGTCTCTAGTCCTCCTGTACAAAACCTGAAATGACTCATAACTGATAACAATGGGTTGAGACGAGCGTAATAATTAACATTTATGAGCTTGTCATAGCAGTCATCAAACTACGTCATAATGTTCTTGGAACGTAGTGAGATTAGGAACAAATGCCTCACAATTATAACAAAGTTATTGAAATATGTTATTTAGCAACAAGGATTTGCTAATCTGAGGAGCGGTATGAGTTTGAAAGTCTCACGTACCGTTTTGAAGACTGGCTTTATAGGGTGTATTCCATACTTTGGAAAGACGGGAATAAGGGTAGTGACCTATATCGCCAAGTGTAACGGATAGTCAAAGGCAATCTGGCATCAAGCCTCACCTTAGACGTATTACCGCTCACCGATCCTTATGTATTGCTCCAATCGCTGTTTGCTGGACAGACGCTGGAAACGGCGGCACTGACGGGTGCTGTGATAGTATTGATTTTCTACCTGATCGTCGGAGGGCGCGTCTATTGTTCGTGGGTGTGTCCGATCAATATTGTCACTGACGTGGCTGCCAATTTGCGTGAGCGTTTAAATATCAAAGGAGGCACCTCAATTTCCCGCGCAACGCGCTATTGGCTCTTAGGTATAAGCCTCATTGTTGCCTGGCTAACGGGCACCATTGCTTGGGAATTGATAAATCCCGTCTCTATGGTCTATCGTGGACTCATATTTGGCATGGGCTTAGCGTGGGGCATCATCGTGGCGATATTTCTTTTTGATCTTTTGATGATCAAACGGGGCTGGTGTAGTCACCTATGTCCCGTCGGAGCATTCTATAGCCTACTGGGAAAATACAGTCGATTGCGGATCAGTGCCAGTAAACGCGAACAATGTGACGATTGCCTGGATTGTTTCAAAGTCTGTCCAGAACCGCAAGTCATCAAACCAGCACTCAAAGGGCAAGAAAGTCCAGTGATTTTGTCACCTAATTGTACCAATTGTGGTCAATGTATTGACGTTTGTGATCGAGATGTTTTTAATTTCAGTACTCGATTTAATAGCAATTAACTTTCTCTTGTTCCCACGCTCTGGGCACTCACTTATACATAACTTTTTTTGTAGGGTGGGTAGAGCTTCGCTGCACCCACCATTTTCGTAGAGTTGGTGGGTTTCGCTATCGCTCTACTCACTTATACATAACTTTTTTTGTAGGGTGGGTAGAGCTTCGCTGCACCCACCATTTTCGTAGAGTTGGTGGATTTCGCTATCGCTCTACTCACTTATACATAACTTTTTTTGTAGGGTGGGTAGAGCTTCGCTGCACCCACCATTTTCGTCGAGTTGGTGGGTTTCGCTATCGCTCTACCCACCCTACATAATATTATGTATAAGAGAGTGCGCGAGGCAAAGGAACGAGAAAATTAAGGAGAATGTTTTTATGAAAAAATCCTTTTTTTTATTCACTTTAGTTTTAGCACTTCCCCAAGTTTCCCAGTCACAAGAAGGCTGGGGCATGGAAGAACTACCCCAGTCCTTACGTGGTAGCAACGCCACTGACGCTGCTTCTGAAACGCCCACTTGGAAAAGGTTGCCGCCTGATCATGATCCGATCCAGCGCGATTTCGTGCAACAACCGCCCATGATTCCTCATAAGATTGAGGGGTATAAAATCACATTGAGATACAACAAATGTCTTACCTGTCATAGTTGGAGCAATGCTCGAAAAGCCAACGCGACTAAGGTTAGTCTGACTCATTTCAAAGATCGGGATGGCAACGAGTTAGCCAATATTGCACCCCTGCGTTATTTCTGTACTCAGTGTCACGCTCCCCAAGTCGATGCAAATCCCTTGGTAGAAAATACATTTCAACCCGTACAAACACTACGATAATGCGGAAAGAGGATAAATTTCTATGAGCAATAATCAAGACCCTCAGAGAAAGATTTCAACAGAGGACTGGAAAAGCCATACACGTTCGCTGACGAGCGGCATGTTAGTCCTTGGCTTCATGGCAGGTATTATTTTCTGGGGTGGATTTAATATGGCCTTGGAAGTGACGAATACGGAAGAGTTTTGTATTTCCTGTCACGAAATGGAAGAAAATGTCTATCGAGAGTATCAAGATAGCATTCACTACAACAATAGCACAGGAGTACGTGCCACTTGCCCCGACTGCCATGTGCCCAAAGAATGGATGTTCAAGGTAGCACGCAAAATCCAAGCGACCAATGAATTATTCCATAAGGTACTGGGCACTATTGATACGCCAGAAAAGTTTGAGGCAAAGCGCCTAGAATTGGCGAGACATGTTTGGGCAACGATGAAAGCGAATAATTCTAGGGAATGTCGCAACTGCCATGATAACGAGTCGATGGACTATACCAAGCAAGGGCAACGTGCTGTCAAACAACATATCAAAGGTTTTGACGAACATCAAACTTGTATTGATTGCCACAAGGGCATAGCCCATTCTTTGCCGGCGTTGTATGAAGTTGATCCGAGTGCAGCGATAGGTGGTGAGTAGTAAATAATATACCAGATCGGCATGTAGGGGCAACACCCTAGTACTTTGTCAAACTTTAAATTTTGGGTTGGAGTACAAAGCTTTAGCTTTGTCAAGCAACGCACAAAGCTAAAGCTTTGTACTCCAATAACCCATTAATATAAGCTTGACAAAGTACTAGTACTCTGTCAATGTTAAATTGATGGGTGTTGTAGGGTGCGTCCTGGGCACAAATTAAGAGTCAGGGTGCGTAGGACGCACCCTACATTACCCATAAAAACAACCTTTTCTCGTTCCCGCGCTCTGCGTGGGAAACGAAGTAGATCATGCATGCATCGACGCGAGGCAAAGCTATACATAAATGTTTACTCTGCAAACACATTTGCAATAGGTAAATGAATCTCCATCACATCATCAACAATTTCGATATTATTTAAGTCAAAGCTTTTATAAGAACGTGGCTGAGAAAAAACCCGAACCTCATCCAAAGATGGTATTACCAACCAACATGACTTCACTCCAAGCTCGAAGTAAGCATTAATTTTCCTAACAAGATAATCGACAGCTTGTCTCGGCGAAAGTATTTCAATGGCTAAATCAGGCATTTGAGAGATTTTCACTAAATCACTTTTACCTTTCGGTACGACGGGTCGTTTTAAGTAAGCACAAACATCGGGTTTAAATTCCTCTTTAACACCAAGGTCATAGTCGCTCAAATCATACTGGCTAATATCCAAGCTTAATTCACTCATGACAGCAAGTTTATGATCGCATTTGAACTTAAGCAAACCGCCTATATTTACTTGCACCGTACTATGATTTAAGGAACCCATCTCATCTTCCCCATCAATTGCGTTATTCTCAAGTTCATAACTATCGCTCATATCGTTACTCTTGCCTCCCAGATCGGGACAACCATAAAGGATTGCCCCTACAATATTCAGACGGCATGTAGGGGCAATCCCTTGTGGTTGCCCTTGGTATATTATTAACGATGCTCACCGCACCCGTTTCAGAGTTCTCTTCTCAAAATCCTGATCCCTAAATCCATTACCAAAACTGTATTTTTTCCATTCAAGCAGCGTACTTTTACCCGTCTGGTGATTCACCATAAACATCTTATCAGTACGCCAATACGTTTTGCCATTCACCACGTAAGGCTTGTAATCCTTAAAAATCAAGGTTTTGAGTAATGAATTTTTGCGATCATAGAAAACCGTCTTTTGGATATTGAAATGTTTTTTATCGACCCAGACCACTTGGCGTTTGTAGCCAGAATGTTTATACTCAGGTTTACGCTCAATCACATAGCAGTTCATCTTATTAAAGACCTTACTCCCCAAATATTTGTGTTAAACTTGGCGATGTAGGTCACCTCCCTTATCCCCCGTGGTGGCAGGAGTTTGAAGTCCACCCTACAAAGCCAGTCTTCAAAACCGGACTTGAGACTCTCGAACTCATCCGGCTCCTCGGATTAGCATAAACTAGATGCTAAGTAGAATATCTATCAATAACTTCTCTCATTAATTGGAGGGTTTCCCCCCGAGTCAATTTACTCCAAGAACTTTATAGTAAATCTCCTAGCTACTTAAACGACTTCAAGTTTCCTTGTTATCGTCCGGTGCAGGTGTTATTATTCCTGCGCATTTTCCGGTTCTAAGTACAGTAGAGGTATCTGCGTTCGGTTTCTTTTCGTCTAGTGCAGGTGTTATTATTCCTGCACCTTCCCCAACTCTGAATACTGTATCGGTCAGAGTTGGTGTCTTCATACCATTCGCTTGAAAGGCAGGTGCCATACCGTTGTTCAAAACACCTTGTAATTCCGGGCTAGTCTGGCTAACCTTTTTACCCTTGATACCTTTATTCTCTCGATGAATTTTGTCATGGCAATGTAGATGAACCAGCACAAGGTTCAAGTAAGTATCCTCACCTCCCAGATGTCTTGGGTGTATATGATGTGCTTCTGGCAGGTCTTCGTTGCCAAATCTACATTTGCATACTGGACAAATCCCATCTTGTCTTTTTAGCATTTTCGCTTTTGACGGTGTAATGTTGCCATAGCCTTTGGAAAGCCGTTCCGCCCAATAGGCTGTGTCACCGTCGTAGTATGACCTATCGTAACCAACTTTAGCATAACTTCCCGTTCTTTCTTTGTGCTTGGAATATCCCTTGAGATATTTGACGATTTTTCTGTCTTTACCTTTGCCCACTATTTGAGCAAAAGTCCATTTTCTACCATTGACAGTAGCAAAGTACTTATTTGCTACCCAGCGTTTGCCTTTGTTTGGGTGTCTGCGACACGCCCATTGATATAGTCTTCGCCAAAGTAACATGTCGAGTTTGCCGAAAGCTCTACTCGAATGCACTGTTTTATAGTAGTTAGCCCAACCCGATATTTTAGGTTGGAGTATTGCAATTAATTGCACTGGGGTTGCTGCCTTTAACTTCCAGATAGTATCACTTATCTCTCGATAGTGAAGTTTTACCTTTTCCTTAGTCGGTTCAACTCGTAATACATGCGTTGCTTTAGCCCTTCGTTGTTCAGTGGGGGTACCATTTAATAATTTTAGCTTGTACGTCCCTTTGACTCGGTTTTCATAATGTCTAATATGATGGCCTAGAAAATCAAAACCATCAGTCGAATGAACAATTTTGGTTTTTTCTTCAGATAAAGTTAAACCTCTAACTTCAAGCCATTTGCCTATAAACCTCTTGGATTCCTCAATAACCTCTTTATCCTCATGGAGTACTACAAAATCATCAGCGTATCTGACTAGGTCAATATGTAAGTGTTTCCTAGCTTTATAGGACTTCTCTGCCCCCTCATAAACCTTCTTTGGCTTATCTTGGGATTCCTTAGTTCCCTTGTTGTTTGCCTTCTTTGGTTCCTTTTGAGACTTTTCATTCTCCTTTTGGGGCCTCTTTGCCTTTTTTCCACCAACTACTATGCTGACGGTTGTTGTACCGATTTTCTTTTTCCAACCTTTTATTCCCCGTAAGTGTTCAATTAGGTTGGTCTCCATTTGGTCGAGGGCTATGTTAGCTAATAGTGGCGATATAGTGCCGCCTTGCGGCGTTCCCATATTGGTTTGGTTATAGTCAGACTTCTCCATATAACCGGCCTTTAACCACCTTTTTACTATCGGTCTCCAATGTGTATCAATTTGCACTGCTAGAAATTTATGGTCAATGTTATCAAAACAGCCCTTAATATCAGCGTCGAGAACCCATTTCTGTTTTTTGAGTAGTGCCGCTGCAATCTTTTCAATTGCATCATGGCACCCCATAGCTGGTCTAAATCCATAACTGCAGGATTCAAACTTCGCTTCATAGAATGGTTCAAGCGCGATTTTAGTGACTGCTTGCATTGCCCTATCCTTAATGGTGGGTATGCCTAACGGCCTGAGTTTCCCGTTTGCTTTCGGGATGTAAATACGCTTAGCCGGCATTGGTCTGTATTTGTCCCAACCACGTTGGATTGTGTCTAACACATCTTTAACTAACGCCATCTTTCTTTTGGGCGTATTGGCTTTAACTCTATCTACTCCTGCGGTGCGCTTTCCTTTGTTTTCGGTTGTCACCGTTCGCACTGCCAAAAGCGTTGCATAATACGAGTTTTGCAATAGATACATCAAGTTTCGTGCTTTGCTGTATCGACCTGATTTTGTAGCTTTATAAATTCTCTTTTGCAAATTGAACACAAGTCGACGCACCTTCCCCCAGATGAGTTTATCCCAGTCCCACTTAGCCATGACAGATTCAATACTCTCGTATCGATATCTGCCGAGGTGAGACACGGGAATCCACTCAGGATTCGGGTGCTGCCAAAGAATATTCATAATTGTAGGGGATTCCTATTCGTTTTTAGCTGGTTGCCCAGCATTTGTTCAATTAAATTTATAACACAATTATTCCGAGAGTGAGTCAGCATATCCAGTATCCCCCTTAGACGGTTTCTACTGGCGTTAGCTTCCCACTCTATCCTACCCGATGCCGTCGCTAGGTATTTGCGTACCCCTCTTGCGCTCCTGCAAGTGACATTTACATCGTTTTTACTCGTTTCTCTTATATGTTTACCTGTGGACTTAGGTTATATTCAATAATCGGATGTGTATCGGACAGCGCATCTAGGCACACTTATACCTAAATACCTAAAAACCCTTTAACCTCTTGGAATCTTTCGACCCCAAGGAGTTTGATAATTATCGACCTTCAGAATATATCCAATTGTGATTGCTCACTATCCATAACGCTTGCCCTTTTGAGGCTTTGAACCCTTGCACTGGCGATACTACCACCGGCCTCTGCTTTCTAGCTGCTGCCTAGCTAGGCGAATCCATTCACACCATATAAGAAATTTTACATTAAGGCTTTGTTTTCCCTAGAGAATTAGGCCAAACGAGTCGCACAAGTGTATTTATCCACTTCCTGCGAAGCGAGATCCTCAAAAGCAAATTCGCTGCCCATAAAGGGTCCCGATTTATTTTTGGAACTAATACGCTTAACCCGCTTGAGGGCGGGCAGATAAATCCATTGATGATCCGGCTTCAGCGCGTGAGACCAAGTCAATACGGCGGTACCTTTAATATCTCTGGGCTGATCAAAGATCGACATGCTTTTATCACCATCTCCAGTGACTTCCATATTTCTGACGCGCAGATGACGAATACTTTTTTGACCACTCCGATTGCGTAAAGTCATCACCATCTCGGCCTCAGAATCGCCCCAGCCAAAATCACGATAGTCAGCCATCCGCGTAATCGCAAGTCCCATTTCTTGGCGGTTTTTCGCATTGGCGATAGCCTGTTCCAATTCTTGTTCGTTACCGGCTGTCGTTGTCAACGGTATAAATAAAGTCAATAAAAAAAATAAAAACAATCGTTTCATGCTTTTTGTCCCTCAAGTTTCATCAACAATGGTGGTAAAAAAAGAAAATCAGCCATCAAAGCCAAGCCAATAGTCACAGCAGTCATTATACCCATAGTGGAATTCAAAAGAAAATGGGACTGGGACAAAATTAAAAAGCCGGCAATCAACACAAGCGAAGTGATCCATAATGCCAATCCCACGCTACGAAAAGCATAGCGCACCGCCTCTTCTGGAGATAATCCTTTTTCGCGGCGGGCACGTAGATATTTACTTAAATAATGAATCGTGTCATCAACCACAATACCAATGGTTAGCCCCGCCACCACTGATAGCCCCAAGCCCACTTCCCCCACTAGCATACCCCATAAACCAAAGGCCATCGCCGTTGGCGCAAGGTTAGGAATCAGGCTTATTAGTCCAAATTTCAGTGAGCGCAGCGCGACAATCAGAATGATAGAGATCAACACCAACGCGATTGTGGCACCGAATAACATGCCTCGGATATTACGAAATCCAATATTAGCAAACATGATAGTCGTGCTGGTACCCGGCACCTGCATGGAGGGCAGACCATTCTTTTTAAGCCATTCTTGGGCGCGTTCTTCCAAGCCGAGTACTTCATTGGATGACAGCGTTATTGTTGTGATAGCCACTCGCGTGGCAGACTTATCTATATTAATTTGATTGTTGAGATCCAAACCATAAGGCAAAGACATTTCATAAAGCAACAAATACTGCGCCGCTAATTCACGCCCATCTGGTAGGCGATAATAGGCATCATCATCGCCGTGCAAGTTTTTATTAAGCCGCTTAAAAGTATCCGTGATGGTGCTAACGTGCATCACCTCTGGCTGCTGCCGATACCATTGGACAAATTCTTCCACTTTTCGCAAAAATACCGGATCGCTGATACCTTGAGACTCGCCGGCACTTAAAGAATACTGTATATCATATAAACCCGTGAGATTCTCCGTGACAAAATCGGTGGCACGGCGAAAAGCAAAATTGTCATCAAAGTATTTGACAAAGTCATCATTCAACTCATTGCGTGGCACGAAAGCCACTGTTAAAATGATAAGACTTCCCATGCCCCACAACAAGGGCTGCCGTCTCCGCACAACAAATTCACCCAAGTGATCCATCGCCTGAGTCGTTTTGGCAGTTTGTGGTCTCTGACGTACCGGCAAAATGGCCATGAGGGCGGGGAGTAAGGTGACAGACAGAATAAAGGCAATCGTGACACCCATCGCCACAATATTACCTAAATCGCGGAATGGCGGCACTTCGCCAAAATTCATACTTAAAAAACCAATAGCCGTCGTTAAACTGGTCAAAAAAATGGGCTGAAAGTTGACACGTAAACTTTCTACAATGGCCTCATATTTTTCCCGCCCATTTTCCCGCATTTCGTGGCGGAGAGTCACCAAGAAATGTACACTATCAGCGACGGCTAAGGTGAGAATCATGGTAGGTGCGCTGGCTGAAGGACCTGTTAAGGCAATGCCAAATAATCCCGCCAACCCCAAAGCGGAGATGATGGAAAATGAAATCAGTAAAAAAGTGGCGAAAGTCCCCGAAAAACCTCGCAACAGCAGCAACAGCATGATGAGGATCACAATATACATGGCCGGGACGAGAGTTTTTAGGTCTGATTGAGAGGCTTCTGGAAAGGAATTATTCATCATCACCATACCGGTGAGATAAACATCAATATGAGGATGCTGGGCACGTACTTTGTCTGCAAGATCGCGGACGAAGTCGACTATTTCTGGCACTTCATGGTCAGGTTGCACCCCTGGCAATTGGACGGTGATATTGACTGCTGTGACATGCGCTTTTTGTGAAATCAACTTGTTCGCCAATTGTGGCTCGTTGAGGGCAACTGTCTTGGCTCGCGCTATCTCCGCCTCGGAGAGCGTCTTGGCATCGGTGATTAAATCGTCAACGATGAGATCATCATCTTCAGCGTAGGTATATTGAAAATTGGTGATAGAATCGACGCGAATAGAATAGGGAATTTGCCACGCCTCGTTAGTGAGCCATTCCACCGTGTCCAAAGTCTTGTTAGTAAATACTTGCCCATCTTTCGGGGCTAAGACAAACATCACGTTGTCATTTTTGGTATAGGTATCTTGTAAATCCTCAAAAGCGACGAGTTGGGGATTTTCCTCGCTAAAAAATACGCGATAGTCGGTATCAAATCGCAGCGGAAAACCAAAAAAGGTGAGAGCAACTAATACGAGGGTTGCAAGGACAATAAAATAGCGCCAACGGATGATCCATTGTGCATAGCGTTCAATCATTTTTATTTTTCCTATTGAAAATATTTCGGAGTCCAAGATTTATCTTGTAAAAAAGTATTTTAACATTTATTAAACTTGCTCCTAAATAAAAATTCTGGCATTTAGGAGTCCAAAGCTAAAGCTTTGGATTCCAAGCGCCTTTGATGTCAAGTCAAAAAAACTTGAACATCGAGTAATAGTTATCAATAGAATTGTTATCTCGGAAAAATAAAAATCTATTCTAAAATAGAAATCGATGCCCCTCTCAGATCGAGTGCAAGATAAAGTTTAACACCATTTAATTGTGCAAATTCCAACTTTGTGTTGACGAAAATGGCATCTGTGACATTAGCATTCTTCAAATTAGCCTGCTCTAAATTGGCTGATTCAAAATCAGCACAGGTTAAATTAGCGTATTCAAAGTTGGTGATATGAGAATTTCTACCACTTGAGCTATACCCTTTTATACACCTTAAATTAGCCTGACTCAGGTTAGCCTTTATGAAACAAGCATCATAAGTACTTGCTTGACTTAGGTTTGCCCCCTCAAGATTGGCATTCATAAAATTGGTGTACCTTAGAAAGGCACCTTGAAGGTTAGCTCCGCAAAGAATGATACTGCTTAGATTAGCCGAGCTTAAATTAGCCCCCTTCAAATTGGCGCCACTCAGATCCGGTAGCTTATTACTATTATGAGATCGAAATTGATTCCAGACAATTATCCCTGGCTCTTTGCTAGTCAACATCCTTATGGCTCTATCCCGATTGACAGAAGCATTTCCTTGATTTCTACTCATTGAAAAACCCATACTTCTATCGAAAGTTTTTCGCCTCTCAGGGTTTCCAAGAATTTTATAAGCTTCAATGATTTCCAGGGTGACTTTTGTCGCATCCTTTGAGGGGTTTTTGTCAGGATGGTATTTTTGGAGCAGAGTCTTATAGGCCGCCTTTATCACTTCAGATTCTGCAAAGTTGCTCACTTGCAAAATTTTATACCAATTTATAGTCTTGTTCATAGTAAACTCTACGAGCATAAAACACAGAAAAATTGACAACAGAAAAAAAACACCATAACATTATGCTGTGATATTGACAAGGCTAAAATAACAGACGTCCAAGATAAATCTTGGACTCCGACAAAAAAAATGTTTGAAAAGGCAATCATTCTAAAAGAGGCAGTTTAGCCCCACTGATATCGAGCGCAAGATAAAGTTTAACGCCTTTTAATTTTGCATATTCCAACTTTGTGTTGATGAAAATAGCATCTGTGACATTAGCATCTTTCAGATTAGCCATTTCTAAATTGGCTGATTCAAAATCAGCACAGGTTAAATTAGCGTCTTCAAAGTTGGTGGTACAAGAATTTCTACCACTTAAGCTATAGCCTTTTATAGCCCTTAAATTAGCATGGCTAAGCTTAGCCGTTTTGAAACAAGCATCATAAGTAATTGCTCCACTCAGATTTGCCCCCTCAAGATTGGCATTTGTGAAATTGGTGTGCCTTAGAAGCGCACCTTGAAGATTAGCAGCGCGAAGAGTAACACTGCTTAGATTAGCCGAGCTTAAATTAACGCCTTTTAAATTGGCACCACTGAGATCAGGTACATAATTACCATTATGCTCTCGAAATTGATTCCACACCATTATGCCTGGCTCTTTGCTAGTGAGCATCCTTATAGCTTTCTCCCTAGTGACTAAACCATTTGTTCTAACGGCCCTTGGAAATCCTATAGCCCTATTATAAATTTTTCGCTTTTCAAGGACTTTATAAGCTTGAATAATTTCCAAGGTGAGTTTTGTCGCATTCTTTGACGGGTTTTTGTCAGGATGGTATTTTTGGAGCAGCACTTTATACGCTGCTTTTATCACTTCAGGCTGTGCTTACTACTTATAGTAAATGCTTATGGGTGATGTAAAAAAAACGTCGAGTAATAATAATAGACAAACAAATTTCCAATTTTTGCCATTTTTTTTTGTACCTCAAGTATGTAGTCCAAGGAGAATAAAAACCATCAAGAACATCAGTGGCCAAAAATTCCTATCCGGCTCTGTTATTAACACCGACAATCTCGAAAAATATCAAAATACAATTGAATATAAAAAGCAGGGTTTTGGATACCCCGCAAGATTTTTATCTTGTATTTGAAAAGGCAATCATTCTAAAAGAGGCAGTTTAGCCCCACTGATATCGAGCGCAAGATAAAGTTTAACGCCTTTTAATTTTGCATATTCCAACTTTGTGTTGATGAAAATAGCATCTGTGACATTAGCATCTTTCAGATTAGCCATTTCTAAATTGGCTGATTCAAAATCAGCACAGGTTAAATTAGCGTCTTCAAAGTTGGTGGTACAAGAATTTCTACCACTTAAGCTATAGCCTTTTATAGCCCTTAAATTAGCATGGCTAAGCTTAGCCGTTTTGAAACAAGCATCATAAGTAATTGCTCCACTCAGATTTGCCCCCTCAAGATTGGCATTTGTGAAATTGGTGTGCCTTAGAAGCGCACCTTGAAGATTAGCAGCGCGAAGAGTAACACTGCTTAGATTAGCCGAGCTTAAATTAACGCCTTTTAAATTGGCACCACTGAGATCAGGTACATAATTACCATTATGCTCTCGAAATTGATTCCACACCATTATGCCTGGCTCTTTGCTAGTGAGCATCCTTATAGCTTTCTCCCTAGTGACTAAACCATTTGTTCTAACGGCCCTTGGAAATCCTATAGCCCTATTATAAATTTTTCGCTTTTCAAGGTTTCCAAGGACTTTATAAGCTTGAATAATTTCCAAGGTGAGTTTTGTCGCATTCTTTGACGGGTTTTTGTCAGGATGGT
>JSZA02000066.1 GCA_000785145.2 Candidatus Thiomargarita nelsonii | reverse complement strand
CCGATATTTACATAATAATCATGTGGATACGCTATCGCTTAATCCACCCTACAATTAAAAAGGGACAAGTCTAATGACTGGCTGTTTAAAATGACTTCGTTACCCGATGTTCGTTTATTTATCAATTGGTTGTACTAAATCTTAAGCTAATGGCATTGAGCCAACATGCCTGTTCGAATAAAAGATACCAAACCTGAAGCGTAGCGGTGCCGCTCGCTAAGCGCAGAGGGAAATTTGACATATAGTGCTCCCTAAAAAATCCTATTTCTTGAAGAAATAGGATTTTTAAATTTACAAATCATTTAGGTGAGCTATATAATGATTGGTTAATGGAGTCCACCTCTGTAAAACCTTCAAACCAGAAATGTTGAATATCATATCAAGTGTATTATAATTTAAATTGAACCTCGAAACGCTAATAAAAAAAAAGCTTACCGAGCTATACATTGACAAGAACCCACTAGAATCACCACCGCCCGAAATTGTCAAACAAGGCACAAAAGCCATTTTAGCTTACCTCCAAGAAACATCGGAACGTAAACAAAAACAATGGCTTTCAAAACTAATGCTCGTTGGAGAAGGCCGCGTTGGTAAAACTTCATTATTACGTGTCCTACGTGGAGAAAAATTTAATCTTGAAGAGCCAACCACACATGGTCTTGAAACCAAAAAGTTGGAAATCGCACATCCCAGCCAAACCAATGTCACCATGCAACTCAACACATGGGATTTTGGCGGGCAGCAGATTTATCATGCCACCCATCAGTTTTTTCTCACCAACCGTTCCCTGTTTATATTAGCTTGGCACGCAGGAATGGGTTTTGAGGCCGGTAAACTCTACTATTGGCTCGACACCCTCACCGCCCTTGCGCCCGATTCGCCCGTGTTGCTGGTGGCTACCCATATTGATGTGCGAGATGCTGATATTCCCCTCACCGAATTGCGCCGCCACTATCCCCAAATTATCGGACAATGTGAAATCAGTAGTCAAACAGGTCAAGGTTTTGAAGCATTACAGCAAACCATTGCTCAGGCAGCCGCTCAATTACCTTTAATGGGAGAAATTTGGCCCAGTACTTGGCTAAAGGCCGCTAATGTTCTCCGCGACTGCACCGAAAACTACATCACGCCGCAAACTTTACAGGACATCCTGATTGCCCAAGAAATTGATAGCAAGCAACAACCCTTCTTAACACAATGGTTGCATGACTTGGGCGACATTCTTTATTTTCAGGACAAAAACGAACTTGAGGACATCGTTATCCTTAAACCTCAATGGGTGAGTGAATACATCAGTCAAGTCTTGGATCGTGCCAACGTTATCAACAGCGGCGGTATTTTGACTCGTGAAGACATGAAAAAACTTTGGCACGATTTGACCCCCACCATGTGTACTCTATGGTTGGGACTGGCGCACCGAAGACCTCGTTTTATCGCGCCTTGATCAATTAGGCGAGGGACAACATCAGATTTTGGCTGGCCAAAATTAGATGACTTCAGAATTAAAAGATCCACAGCAACATTGGGGCGGCTTGAAAAAGGTTTTGACACCGGAAGGGCATTATTTATGGTTGTGTGAGTATCATGCACGGGAATATCAATAATATGTAGGGTGGCGGCAATGGCATTAAGAGGGCAACCATAAAGGATTGCCCCTACTTAATGGCATTGCCATGTTGGTAGATTTTTTTGCCATTGAGGCAGCGTTTTAGAGAGCGTAGGGTGCGTCCTACGCACCTTCTAAATTCAAATTTTCCGCTGAAGGTGCGTAGGACGCACCCTACACTTGCTAATCCAAGCAGTGATAATCCTTTGCAACAAGATGGTGTGGTATTAATTGATGAAATTGATTTACATCTTCATCCGAGTTGGCAAAGAGCGATTGTACCTCATTTGATGAATAATTAGTCATGTCAAACCTGAATGTATATTTATTCTGAGAGAAAATAGTATCTCGCATCCAGAAGAATCTTATGGTAAAAATACTGATCGTATTTTAGAGGGCTGGTAGTCGTGCCCGCCTTTTTGGCGGGCGTATGGATTGATGGTGCGACGCTTGCTTAGCTTTGAAAAAGCCTTTTAATCTCTTCCAATTCTTTAGCAGTAATAATCTGAACCAGCCATTGATCTAATTGTTCAAGATCAGAGGTTGCCTCAATTTGTTGCACAATGCCTTTTGGTACTTGGTTAAATCGGCGCTGTAATTGACGAAGTACGAGACGATGCTCGTTGTGTAAAGCACCTTGTTGTTCGCCAATTTTTTTGCCTTGCTGTATGCCTTGCTGTTTCCCTTGCTTTAGGCTATCTGCCAAAGCCTCTTGAAACGTCGGCAATTTCCCAATAGCTTCGGGCATTTCTCGGAAAAACTGGTCAATAATCGGCCAAGTGTCTTCACGTATCATTGGTCTCATTTGTTTCACCTCCAAAATTTTTCGCCAGTAAGCCTCTGGTGAGGTGGCTAATCCAATGTCTAATATAAGTCTAAGATAATCGTTAAGCCCCTCACGCACACACAAGGAAATAAACTTTTCTAATCTCTTACCTCGTGCTAATGGCAATAAGGGATAGTTTTTGGGCACCAAAGCCAATTCACTGGGACAAATGATCCATTTTTCTAGCACCTCTTTACAGTGATAAATGCCGGCCTCAATTCGTTTAAATTTTAACTCGTTTCTCAGTTGAGTCAAAATTTTATCGGGCCGCATGACACAAACGATTGTCACAGTCATTTGGTTAGGAAGTGGAACGGATTCGTTGTTATCTTCTTCTTGGTGTTCAGTTGAAACAGATTTGGGGATCGCTCCAAGTGCCCAAGCTCGCATGAGAATCCGATTATGCTCGGCTAGGGTGAGTGGATCATTAATTCCTTTGAGTTCAAGGGCGTTAAGCGATTTAAAATGGGCAAACACGGTGTCCCGTAATTTGTCACGGTCTGCCTCGCTTAACGATACCACCAGATCAATGGTACGTGCGTGTGAGAAAACTTCTCGCTCCGTTTCCACCTCAACGCCCCAAGTTTTAAACAGATGGCGATAAAAGGCTTTCGCCGTTTCATCAAAAGGTTCTTTTGAAGTTGTCATTCGGTTACTTTTAAATTAGAAACTCGATGCAAGCGAAATGTCCAAGATAAATCTTGGACTCCTACCATCAATGATGTCCAAATTTAAAGAAAGTAACATCAAGCATCATTGTTTCGTCATTTCTCAGCACTTCTATTTTCACCGTGTTACCCATCTCGGTATAAAACAGCACCCATTTCAGATCAACCAATGTTTCTATTTTTCGGTCCGCTAATTTGGTAATAATGTCCCCGACTTGCAAGTCCGCCTTTTTGGCTGGCGTATTATCAGCAACGCTCATAATCACAACTTGTTTGTCTTTTTCTTCTATCCCTATGCCAAGTTTAGGTGATTGTTTTCCTTTAAGTTCTTCACTAAAAAGTACGTAATCGCCAATACCTTCATTTAGGTTTTCTCCCTGTACAATGATCGTAAATGGTTCTCCATTGCGCCGATAAACCCGATCAGGTATCCCATATTTGTACATCACATGTCCGTTGCCCGCTAAGACGATTAATCGCGTCTCTGGGTGTTGGACAAGAAATTTATGCGCCGTTTGTGCCATGGTTTCGTCCCAAAGCGCTTGCGTTTGCAAAAAGTATTCAAAATCCTGATGTCCCTGATGCTTTTGGTGTATCAGAAATACTTGGTATAACACTTCTCGATATTGTTCATTGGATAAGTCGATTTCTGATGGTAAGCGCTGTTTTTCTTCGGCTGTTAGGCTATGGATACCTTCGCGAGCGACTTTGCCAGTAATCTCCTTTTCGAGGTTGAGCGCGATCAGGGGAATATCATTGCTTTTGAGATAATCTATGATTGGCTTATATAGATTATAGTCAAAACGCCAATTGCTAAAATAGCCGGATTCTTTGAGAAAACGCTGCTCTGATATAAGCCCTGCCATGTAATCATCTAGTGCTTTTTGGTAGGGCAATTGGAACATTTCCATGCCCACGGCAATTTTATAGCCCGCTTGGTGCCATTTTTTGATTATGCTCAATTGGTTGAAATGATGAGCGAATTTATTGTGCTGTTCGCCAACATAAATTATTCGACTGTCGTTTAACTTGATGTCGTTCAGTGTTGCTATATTATTAGGTTTAAGTGCTTGAGTGGCAGGGCGCGTTAGTAAAAAAATGCCTTGATTGGAATCGCTAATGGCTTTGTCTGTATTTCTGCCGCCCTCTCCTTTGAATGCGAGCTGACTATATTTGCCATAATGGGATAATCTTCGCGCCACGGCTTTGACTTCATGGGCATTTTTGGCGTGTAATAAGGCAATCACTTCATTTTCGTTATACGGATTTTTATGGACAACGACGCGCACGCCGTCTTCAGGTATGGTTTGTTTACCAAATAACATGTCCACCATTGGCGTATCAAATCCGGCAATGATTAGGGAGTTGTCTTTGAGTTGCGTAAACGGAATGTCTTTTTGTGATTGGGCGCCGCGAGCCAAGCTATCAATCAGCGGTTGATATAGTTGGGGTTCTGACATCACCACAAGTATTTTTTCCTTGCCCATCACTCGCCCCAATGTGGGTGGAATTTCTTCGGGCAATAATTGTCGCATCACGTCATAATTTTCATCAATAACAATTTTGGTTGGTACTTCATCTAATATCAGGGTGAATTTTTCCTTTTCTTTGCTGACTTCAATCAGTTGTTGCGTTTTTCCAACATCCGTGTAAATGGTAATGGGTAATTGCAAATGATAGGGCGTGGTTTGTTGTACAAGGGTAAATGAAAGTGTCAACTTGCCTTGTGCGACGAGTAATTGAACGTCTTCGGCAATAATGTGAGGGATATTTTTGCGTGCTAGCCATTGCGTCAAGTCTAATTTATCCCCCGTTATTTTTTCAAAAGTGTCTTGTATGTCGCCCCAACTGGCAAGACGAAATGAGTAATTTTTAATAAATTCACGCAAAGCGGTAAAAAATATTTCATCACCATAGCGCTTTCTTATTTGATGAAAAACCATAGCCGTTTTGCCATAGCCGATGGCGCGTTCGGCTTTATTATGGCGGGCTTTAAATGCTTTGATTGGGATGGCATTATTCACATAAGCGTTATAATCCACCATGATTTGTTTGCGATAATCGGCGCCTTTGTTTTCAAGTGCCGCATAGTGTTGATCAGCCAAATAACTGGTGATGCCTTCTGCCCAATTTCCTTTGTCATAATCAATAAAAACGGAATTTCCAAACCATTCATGTAGAATTTCGTGCCCTAGCGACGTTTTAACGATAAAGGGCAAACGCACAACAGCCCGCCCCAATAAGGTATAAGTTGGCATACCAAAACCAGTGGGGAGTATATTTTCGACAATGGCAAATCGTTGGTAGGGATAGGGAGTCAGCATTGTTTCATACATCGCCAAATACTTTTTGCTGTACTCAAGATAAATGTCAGCGAGGTGGGCATCCTCTTTAAAAAAATACGCTTCGAGCCTAATATTTTTATAGGCATCTGTTTTCAAGACGTAATTTTTTGAGGCGGCTAAATTGAGTGAATCTAATGGATGATTAAATTGAAAGGAAAAAGTCGAGGTGGTTTCAGTTGTCTGAATTTTAACGGAATCGGCTTCAGATGTTGCAATAAAGCCACTCGGTAGTGTCACTGAAAGGGCGTATTCTGCCAAAACATCGGGCTGCGGATACCAGTGCCCGGTTAAAAAAACGTTGTCTTGATCAACAAAATGCAGGGGTTTCTGATTTAACAGAACCTGGTAGTGGATGATAACTTCTTGATCTGTTTGAACGGTTAGGTGCCCTTTATCAGGGCTGATCACTTTACCATCGACTGTCAGCTGAGATAAATTTTCTACATTTAAACGCATTACCTGAGCCGCTTTGATATGAACAACGCCAATCAATGTCTGGTTTTGAGGATCTATGGTGACATCAAGCTGAAAATTAGCCCCCCATCCAGTTAAGGGTAGGCTCATCAAAATAAATATTTTTATTAAACGCATAAATAACTCCAATTATTGTAGGGCACCTTCAAACTTCGTATCGGGAAATCCGCTCCGCTCCATTCCCGATACAACAAAACTTGGTATCGGGAAATCCGCTCCGCTCCATTCCCGATACAACAAAACTTGGTATCGGGAAATCCGCTCCGCTCCATTCCCGAAACAACAAAACTTGGTATCGGGAAATCCGCTCCGCTCCATTCCCGAAACAACAAATTAGGAGTCCAAGATTTATCTTGGACATCTAGGCAATAAAAATAGCGGGTTGTTTGCCCTCGACAAAGACTGAAAAATCAGTATGATCGAGTGCGTACTCCACCGCTTTTTTTAGTTCATCTTTGGATGCCGTTTTATTGGCGCCAACTTCAAGCCTTATTACTCGGAAAAATTCGCTGAGAGTACGAAGTATTCGCACAAAAAATTTATTACCATGCTGCTGGGCTTCATCTATGAGATGACTAAACATCCTTTCTGGTTGATCCGTCAACAATTCAGGATTTTGTTGTAAAATGCTAACCCCTTTTTCTCGCGTTGGCGCTTCTAACCATGTTTGCACTTTGTCCAAAATATCTTGAAACTCGAAAGGCTTTCCCATAGTTTTCGCTAATTTTTCCTTTTTTGATTCTATTTGTTTAATCATAAGTAATAAGGCAAGATTTTTCTTTGAAATGGATTCCTTAACGGTTTGCAACAATAGACGACGTCCCTGATAAAATTTGACCAGATTTTCATTTTCCGCCGCCTCTTCGATCAGCGATCCAAACAATTTATCAACAAAGTCAGTGAGCAATTGGGGATTTTCTAATAAAACTCTAACACTTTCGTCGGGATCGGGGGTTTCAAACAAATATTTTTGTAGTGCGGTTTCAATACTTTTCAAATCAAATGGTGGTTTGTTCATCATTGTAGTTATCAGTTATCAGTTATCACAATGAGGAGTCCAAACTTTAGTTTGGAATTTTGATGGGTGGATAGGAGTGGAGCGGGTGATGGGAATCGAACCCACGCTATCAGCTTGGGAAGCTGATGTTCTACCATTGAACTACACCCGCTGGATGAGAGCGGATAAGATTATAGAGAAATTTTTTTCAATAGTCAAACAAAATAGGAAAAAATAATGGAAATTTTTTTAAATGGTAATTCGCAACAAGTTGAGGATGGTTTGAATATTACCTCTTTGATAAAACAATTAGATTTAGAAAACAAAAGATTAGCTGTAGAGATCAATTTGGAGATTGTGCCACGCAGTCAATTTGATAGTCAGATTTTATCGGCGGGAGATAGGGTGGAAATTGTACGGGCTATTGGTGGGGGGTAAATAGTCGGGCAACCACTAGGGATTCAGGGGCAACCACAAGGGATTGCCCCTACAAAACTCTTATTTTTGTTTTGCCCCCGTTAGCTGAAAATTCATTGGCTCAGATAATGGCTCATATTGCATATCGGCTTCAAAATGCAATTCATCACCAAATGGTCCAATGACTTTGACATAGGGTATGTGGAGATTGCCGTTTTGATAAATTGCCCAGCAATTGTTAGATGCTTGATTGTTCATTTGATAAAGTTGTTGGATTTCTGATTCGGAGAGGGCACGGTTATAGATACGAATATCGTCTATTTTGCCATTAAGAAACTGATTCAGTTCGGAGCTGTCATCATCAGCCCCTATCATCAGCTTTCCACCAGCACTGGGATAAATGGCTGCCGAATAAGACTTGGAATTATCTTCAACGCCATCAATATAAAGTCTCATAATAGAACCATCATAAGTAGCGGCAATATGGTACCACTTACCTGTCTTGGGAATGGTATTAGAAACCAGGACTTTTACGCCGTCGTTTAATCTAAATTCAAAGCGTCCACGGTTGCTACCCGTCTTGTAGACTTCCCTTAGCCCTGTGTCATATCTTGCAACAAAGTAGGGAATATTTGAAAAAGTGCCTACATTTACCCATACAGAAATGGTAAGCACTTCTCTAATATTCAAGCTATTGCCGCTACTGACAACGACGTAATCATCTTTTCCGTCAAGACTATACGCACGCCTCCCATTCCCAAATCTATCCTGACTCAACCTAGCACCATGCACTATCCCATGATGCCCATACCCTGATTTATCATTGGCATTCCCATTAAATGGATAATAGGCAACTAACCCATCATTCAAGTCCGCCCAAGCAGTCGAAAACCAAGATAATCCGATTGTCAGAGCCATCAACAATACTGTGCGTAACCAGCACCTAAGTTTTGTCATCGTATTTCTCCTTTAATTAAAAAAAAACAAAAAAAACGGCACTCTTCAATTATCTCGAAAACGAAAAATTTGCCTCGAAAGTTGTTTCGGGAATTTCGCTGCGCGGATTTCCCGAAAACATTTAGCACACTAAACTGTAAACTATTTTTGAAGGGTGCAAAAAAAACTAATATTTATAGGACTTATCAGGACGCGGAGCGTCCAGGCAGGCATTCCCACGCAGAGCGTCAATGCCACCTTCGTTAAGGGCAACCATAAAGGATTGCCCCTACGTGAACCGTGATTTTTTGTAGGGGCAACACCCTAGTGGTTGCCCTTAACGAAGGTGGCATTTTTGCGCCGCGTGGGAACGAGAAATGTTGGGCAACAACGTTGCCCAGCGATTCACCAAATCCTTCTTACCAATTTTTCTTTCAAATAGACATCAAAAATTTTTCTCTCGCCGTTTCACTCAATTCCAATGATCCTGCGACAAAGCATAAAAATGTGTATCAATTAGAAATTTCATTACATATAGTCTTTAAAATCGTTTAATGGTGCATCAAAATCAGGTGCCAGTTGATACTTGCCTTTGGCACTACCAAAAGTTCTTTTTTTAGGCTTCCTTGCTTGACTGACTTGATTCACTTCCCGTTTTAAATTTTCTGGAAGTGTTGTGAAAAGATGAGTTGCTCTGTCATACTTTTTTAATCCCTTCCCACTTTTTGCGCTTGTGCGTACAAAATCAGGGCATCAGCGTAGGCTCCTTGGGCTGCGCTTTTTTTTTGCCATAATTTTTCTATATGTTATGTTGCTCTGCGAAATTTCTAAACCTCGTTTTGTCCTTTTAAGTCATATCTGGGCTTGGGTTTTGACTTATCCTTTTTTAAACCTTGAATCGCTGATTTTACGGATGACACGGATGACACGGATTAAAAACCTGAAAACACTCATTAATCTGATCTTTTGACTTTAAATCCGCGTAATCCGTGTCATCCGTAAAATCCGTGATGAACGTTGCCAGCGCAGGATCTTCGTTTCAAGGGTTAGCTGTACTCAATCGGCACGTAATCAATAAACTTAATAACCATTACATTAAAGTGGTTAATATCAAAAATTTAGCGGCGCCCGCTGCGCGTCAATGCCATTAAGTTAAGCTCATGTAGGGTGGATTAAGCGGTAGCGTATCCACCTATATTTATATAGAAATCAGGTGGATACTCTACAGGCTTAATCCACCCTACATGTATGGTTTTAGGCTTAACTAAATGGCATTGCCGCTGCGCGTGCCCCACGTACCAATACAACGACCTTTCTTTTATTTTAAGATTTTTTTCCTTTCAAGCAAAACAAAAAAAACAAAAAAAAAGAAAAAAAAGAAAAAAAAGAAAAGAGTAAAAGAGATAAATAACAAAGCGTTATAGCCTGGCGAGCCGAAAGCCCACGCCGTCGATGCGGTTAGTCGGCCTCCAGTCGTTGCGGTCAGCCGATCGCACCCTCGTCGTGTCGTTGATCCACGAGCCGCCGCGCAAGGACAAACGGATTGATTTTTCTACCTTTTTACCTCCAAATAATTTAGCGAAAAATCCTTCTTCCTTTTCTTCTTTGTCTTCTTCCTCTTCCCAAACACGCCCATCACTAGGTGCCCCCTCATAGTTATCATGCCAAGGATCAGCACACCACTCCCACAAATTTCCGTGCATATCGTACAATCCAAAAGCATTCGGCGGAAAGCTTCCCACGTCAGTTGTTTGGCCACGATTACCGTCATAGTTAGCCAAATCAGTAGTAATCGTCTCCCCAAAATCAAAAGGCGTAGTCGTACCCGCACGACAGCCATATTCCCATTGCGCTTCAGAAGGCAAGCCATACCTTTTGCCCGTTTTTTCGGAAAGTCGCTGACAAAATTTGACCGCATCATCCCATGAAACATTTTCGACCGGACGATTCTCCCCTTTAAAGTAAGACGGATTATTCCCCATTACCGCCTTCCACTGTGCTTGAGTGACGAGATATTTGCTCATATAGAAGGGCTCTATTGTCACTTGATGTTGTGGACTTTCACTACTCCACCTGCCTTTTTCATTTTCAGGTGAACCCATCATAAATGTCCCACCCGGAATATACACCATTTCCAAATTGACACCCTTACCCAAATCCTCCGTTTGATAGCGGGCTTGTTTGCGTTCTCGGTGAGTGATTTCTCCATTGGCATTGACTCTGACTGTCTCGAATTCAAAAATTTCCGGAGTCCAAGATTTATCTTGGACGTCCTTCCTGCCGTTTGGACTCCTACCCACAATATTTTCTAACTGACTCACCAAATCCCGCGCCGAATCCGGTCGATTTGCCCGATCATCCTCAACACAATCGCACAACAAATCACGCAACGCCTGCACCTTTGGCAAATCGCGTTCTCTAAACGGGCGTGGTCTTTTTTTCGTACATAAACGATACATCGTCGCACCAAACGCAAAGACATCATTTTTCGCATCCGGTGAGCACGCACGTGAGAAACTTTGTTGTTCTGGCGGCGCATAGTCCAAAGTCCCACAAATCACCGCTTGCCCAAAAGCACTCAAACCACTTTGACTTTTTGCCCTTTCCCCCAAAGAAGTCGCTACTTGAGATAATCCAAAGTCAATAATCTTAACGCTAATGCCGGATTGAGTGCGTTTGAGTAGGATATTTGCTGGTTTCAAGTCTAAATGATAAATCCCCTTATCATGCGCCAGTTGCAAAGCTTTCGCCACCTGTAAGCCCACATCTAAAGTCGTCTCTAAATCCATAGTCCCATATTTTTCTAGCCAGCTTTCACCATCAATCGCACCCTCAATATATTCCGTCACGAAATAAGCCCGATCTGCTTTGCTATAACCATAATCCAGCGGTTTTGGTACAAATTCACTGCCGATGTCGCTCATGGCAAAGGGCTCTTTAAAGACTTCATTGATATCTCCCTTGAGCGTTTCCCAAAAACATTTGACGACAACACGTTTTTGTTTGTTGTGCAAACGGTTTTTATTTTGGCACAGGAACACACACCCCATGCCGCCCGCTCCCAATAATTTTTCAATCGGATAATAACCTTTGCGTATGTCATGCAAAGCATATCGATCTTCATCGAACTCAATGGCGACTTGTAATTCTGCCAAAGCTTGTTGATAGGCTTTGCGCCGTAGATACACTTGAAACAAGTTAAAATGGGCTAAGGCTTTTTCTGCCTCCGTTTTTGAATTTTCAATGGCTTTTCTAAAAAAATCTTCAGCCTGTTCCAAATTGCCCGTTGAAGACAGCGCACTGCCCACCATGATAGAGAGACGGCTATATTCAGGATCTGTCGTGGGCAATTCTTTAAATTGTAAAGCGACATCCCGAATGATTTTGAGGCTGCTGCTATTGTGTTGAGTGAATTCGTCACGCGCCATGAGTTGTGAAGATAAATTTTGACGCGCCATGAGTTTAGCTAAAATTTCTTCAACCACGCTTTTGATGTCTTTGACTTCTTCATGCACTTCTTCTATTTTTTCAAAGACTTGTTTGACGCCGTTGAGTAATTGATCGAGCCGGTGATTTAATAACTCGCGCCAAGCGGAAAATTGCGCGGTTAATTCTGATAATAATTGGCTACGACTTTGCCAAGCGGATTGGGCTTGTTGTAAATGTTGCAACTGTTGCGCGATTTCAACCAATTGTGTCGATTGTGAGGCGGCGGCTTGACTGAGATTGTCATGAGCCGTTTTGAGTGCCGACTCGATATTTTGCCCCTGAATCGCCAAACCTTCTCGTTGCAAGGCGGCTTGCGTTTTGGCGACGCGCTCATCTTTGCGGATGATTTCGTGGAAAAAGTAGAGCATCGCTTTGCCTAACAGATCATCTTGATTGAGAAAAGCGGCTAATGTGTCATCCACTTTGACTTTGATTTGTTGCAATTCGGCTAACACTGATTGGGTGATAGCGAGTGAGCCTTGATAATTAATGAGGGCGGCTAAATCGAATTGTTTGATCTCAAATAACTGATCTTTGTGTTTAATCAGTTGATTGAGTTGTTCAATCAGTTGTTTGCGTAATGATGATAAAGAGTCGCCGCGCTGTTGGGCAAAGGGTTGCAAATAGTTGGTTTCAATGGCGTCTGAAAAATCACGGGTTATTTTTGAGTGGAGAATTTTTTGGATAAAGGCTAATTTTTGCTCAGGGGCAGCGAGCCCGACGGTGATCGCAGTGATGGCATAGCCATAGCTGTCTTGGTAGCCTTTGGTGATTTCGTCGGCTCTAAATGTAAAGTGCTCTTTTAAGATGTTGATGGCTTTGCTGCTATCTTCTATGATGATGTCCGATAGGAGTGTGCTTATGCCCGTTTTTATTAGGGATGGTAGTGGCATGGTTTTTTTTATTTTTTCCTTTGGGTTTATTCGTTTGACATAAAGCTTTTTTAAATTATATACTAACCAAGGATAGATCGCACCCATCATATAACTTTTTGGATATTTGGAGATATAGTATGCAAAGGGTAATTCTCTACCAAGCCATTAAAACTTTGCCAGACAATTTTTTGCCTGAACTAGCTGAGTTTATTACTTTCCTACAAATGAAAGCACAGCAAAAAATAAATGTCTGGGCGAGACTGTCAACCAACAATGATGTTAAACTACAAAACGATACCTTAGAAAAAGCGGCTCAAACTTTATTTGATGATTATATGAATGATCAAGAGTTAACGGCATTTACTGGTTTGGATGGAGAAGATTTTTATGCGTAGAGGCGAAATATGGTTGATTAACCTCGACCCAACAATTGGAGCCGAAATCAAAAAGACTCGTCCGGCAATTGTTGTCAGCCATGATAGCATTGGTCTTCTTCCATTACGGGTCATTGTGCCTATTACCAATTGGCAAGAACGCTATACAGCGGCACCCTGGTTGATAAAAATTGAGCCTTCAACACTCAATGGATTACGAAAACAATCCTGTGCGGATACATTTCAAGTACGTTCTGTTGCTCAGCAACGGTTCGTGAAAAAATTGGGCGAATTATCGGAGAAGGAAATGGAAGCCATTACGAAGGGCTTAGCTGTTGTGTTAGTCATTTGAACAAAAATATTCAGCCTTTTTAGAACTAAGCCAGCGTAGGATGATTACATTTTAGAAGGGATAAGTCAAAACCATATCTGGGCTTGGGTTTTGACTTATCCTTTTTTAAATATAATCCTTTCCGTTATTGATTTTGATTTTGATTTTGATTGTTTTGACTTATCCATTTTTAAATTTTGATGTCCGATAGGAGTGTGCTTATGCCCGTTTTTATTAGGGATGCTAGTGGCATGGTTTGTTTTTTCCTTTGTTTACTTACTAAAAAACATTGAATCACGGATTTTACGGATTACACGGATTTAAAGTCAAAGTCAAAAGATTAGAAGATAATGAGTGTTTTCATGTTTTTAATCTGTGTCATCCGTAAAATCCGTGATGAACGTCGCCAGCTCCGTTACTTCGTTTCAAGGGTTTTAAAATCAGTTTATTCCGCAAATCCGTTGTACTAATATCTTGCCTGTCGTTAAGATTTAGCCTTATGCGCCAACAAAGGCTCAAAAAACGCCTTAGCCAAAATTTTAAACTGCCCATTCTCTAACGCCGTACTTTCCTCCGGCGGACCAAAACACAACTGATAATAATCATCCTCCGCCTCTCCCCGCTTATTAGAACTCCCCACCCAACTTTCCTGTGCGCGGACAAAAGCCTCATCTTCCGTTTTACCCCACCTGATATTTTCCGCAAACGTCAAAGAAGACTCAGGAAAAAAACGCAAAGGCTCAACAAGCCCTTGCCAATATAATTTCAACAAACTATCTAAAATCTCCTCACTATGACTCACCGGTTGATATTCACAACCACCCTCTTCACCAATCAATAAACTATGACGAGGCAAATCCTTATCCTTTAAACTATTCAAAATTAAATGATAAATCCAAACTTGAATATAATCTTTTACCTTCAACTTAGCACAACGATAATGTATCAAATTATCGCGCCATAATCGGCTTAAACGTCCCGTAATATGTATATCTCCAATCCTCAGATTGACCGCAATCGCATCCCTTTTTTCCTGTTGCGTCACCTCCTGCACACGCCTAACAAAACCCTGTATCTCTTTTATTAATTCACTATAAACATAATCCCCTATCTTACCATGTGGCAATTCTCCACCCGCTTTCGCAATGGATTGATAAGCTTGCAAATCCATCCCCTCTAAACTTTTTTCCACCAACAACTGTTTCAAAGCATAACGCTCCAACCCTTCCACCTCAAAAGGCTCGCTTTCCTTAACAAACTTCTTTGAAGTTTGTAGCGAAATACCTAAACGTTCTCTTAACAAAAAAGCGGCAGGATTTTTAAAAAAGCGAACTAAGCGATTAATATCAACCGTTTTCCACTCCGCTATCGGCTCAGGCAATGGATTAACAAAAAAAGATTGACCCTCTCGACGCTCATTCAGCAGCGCAGCACTCGCCACACAATATTCACTAGAAAAACTGAACAAACGTTTATCCTTCCCATTAAAATAACGCGGACTAAAAGCTTGCAACGGATGAAGAGTCACCAAATTTGGCAACACAAAACCCTTACTGATATAATCCAACAATTCGCTCACCAACACCGACGGCGGCATCACCGTATTATCATGAATATTTTGCCCAACATAACTCATATAAAAATACTCACGCGCCGACAAGAGCGCCTCTAAAAAAAGATAACGATCATTTTGACGACGCGAACGATCACCGCGTTTCGGATTTTTAGCAATCAGATCAAAACTAAGCGGCTTATTAGGGCGTGGAAAAGTTTGATCATTCAAACCTAACAAACAAATCATTTTAAAAGGAATACTCCGCATGGGCAACATCGCACAAAAAGACATATAACCCGTCAAAAAATTGCTTGGCAAAGGCTCACTTTCCAAATACTGACTCAAATAACCCAACATCACCTCATGGCTCACCTCATCCTTAAAATCAGCCCGATGACTATTTTCAACTAAACTACTCAATACCCGACGAATTTCTTGAGCATCCCCTTCACTGTTCTCATCGGGACTAAAAAAACTCTCCAAAACACCCATTAAAAATGTCGCCCACTCTTCTAAAGACTGTGACACATCCAATGATTGCACACAATCAAACAAATTTTCAACAAAGCTAATCAACTTACCCAGTACCAAAGTCTCACCACCCTCAATCTCATCAAACGGCAAAATACCTTGAAAAAGGAAAGAGTGGGAAGAATTAGGTGAAGAATTAGGCAAAGCATACCCAAGCAACAAACGATTTAAACCCGCCCGCCAAGTATTCTCCTCAAAAGCGGGCAAATTTTGGCGAGCCCGATCCGACTTATCCATACCCCAACGAATACCCGTCTTATCTATCCAAAGCCGAATCAAATCTAAATCCTGCTCACTCAACCCAAAACGCCTTTGCACCGCCTCATCCTCTAACACCGCCAAAACATCAGTCACCGAAAAACGGCGCTTGCTGAGTTCTAAAATACTGAAAAAGGTATCAATCAAAGCACTTTTACCACGCAAACTGCGATCAGCAATACTAAAAGGAATTCGCTTGGATTCATCAGGTATCGTATCAAATACCGCCTCAATAAACGGCGCATAAGTTTCAATATCAGGCATCATCACCAACACATCTTTAGGCAAAAGCGTCGGATTATCCTCAAACAAAGCCAACAATTGATCATGCAACACCTCGACTTCACGCATTGGACTATGACAAGCATGAACTTGGATAGACATATCCTCTGCATCAATCGGCGTTTTTCCCGCCTCCCCACGCTCACGCAAATGCAAAATATCTGACTGAATACAATGAAGCAACCGCTCCTCATCAGGCGACTCGAAATATTCCTGAGCGTTATGTGGATATTCATTGAAAATATCAATAAAATCGCGCCCCATTTTGCCCATAGAAGCCAACAAAGCATTACCCTTTTCAAGATACTGTTCCTCCTGAGAACGCTTAATATGCGCCATTTCGCTATCAGAAAGAATATCCCCCCAATACTCTTGACAAGGATTGAGCAAAAAGACATAAACATCAATCACCCGCCCCAATTCTGCCAATACCTCCAAATGAAAAGGCGGCAAAGCGGAAATGCCAAACACAGAAACGCGCTGAAATCGTGGAACGATACGCTGCACATTTCTAAAAAAATCGGCCCGCAATGATGCACGATGCTGTGTACCATAACGCTTTACCAAGGCACGCCATAAAATAGCCTGCCAACGCGCCTGAGAATCATTGACTAACTCGCGTGGCTGCCCCCCATTTTCCCAATCAGCGATCCAAGTTGGACGATACATCAAATATTGATCAAAGACTTCAGCAATTCGAGAAGCCAATTGAAAACGCTTAATATGTTGCACATCACCCTGCAAATAATTATTGAGTTCCATAAACTCTTCATGCTCAAGAAAATCCGGCAAAAAATTCATGATACTCCACACCATGACTTCACGCTCGAAAAGAGAAACATCAGGCAAATAACCCAAAGACTCTTTAAAGAGGCGCCACAACATAGCATTAGCAAAAGGGAAATCACCATTAGCCCAAACGCCAAAATATTGAGCCAATTGCATTGACACCCAGCGCTCCATCCCTTTACTTTGCACGACAATGGTTTCTTGAATTAAAGGAGGCAACGGATTAGCGTTAATAACAGAGACGAGATTTTGAATTAAATATTCAAGACGATTACTGGTATGAATGTGTAGCATAATGATTATATAGTATAGTAGAATGAATTAAACGTTGTTTCGGGAAATCCGCGGAGCGAAATTCCCGAAACAAAAAACTACGAAGGTTTTCTCGTTCCCACGCTCTGCGTGGGAATGCCTGCCTGGACGCTCTGCGTCCTGCAACATTTGGGAACAAATAAATTTTTTTTTGACAAAAAGCATATTTAGATTATATACTAATCCGCCTAACGGAGGATAGATCGCACCCATCATACAACTGATTCATTAGATGAGGGGCAATCCTTTATAAGTGTTGATGCGGCTCGTATAAACTTATCTAATGGCGTACCTTGCACGATTTTCTGTTTAATTATGGCTATACATATACAAGTAACAAATTATAAAGGCATCAGAGTAGTTGATGCGAATCCTGATGGTGTTTGTTTGATTGTTGGACCCAATGGCGTTGGCAAAACGACACTTCTTCAGTCCCTTGAACTGTTGAGGAATACTTTTTTGCATGGTTTTGGTAAAGCACTAAGTTACTCAGGAGGCGCCTATGGATTTCTCAATTTTAATTTGCCATCAGATACACAAACAATATTTTCCATTAAAATAGGAGGGTTACTTTGGGAATTAAAACCCATAATCAACTCAGGTGCCATTGAGCATCCTATTTCAGAAAGCTTGAAAAAAGAAAATTCTACCTTGTTTGCCGTAGAGCCTGGCGTATCTCAATTTCAATATAAATCCGATAAATTTGCTATTCGTGCCAATGAAACGGCTTTAAAGCTTATGTATGACTATCAAACATTTGAAAATGATAGAGAGTTTGAAGCCTTTGTCCAACCGCTTGCACACTATCAAGATTATTATAACTACCATTTGTGGAGATTGCGTAAAGAAGGTTCTTTTGATGGAACGGAAAATGAACTCAAATATAGTGGTGAAAATGCCTTTTCTGTACTCAGAAATTGGCAAACATCCAGACCAAAAAGAGAGCGTTATGAGTTTGTTATAGAAGTTTTGCGTGAAGCCTTTCCCCACTTTTTTGATGAGCTTGATTTTGAAAGGGCAGGACAAACGGTTTCTATTCGTCTCTTCCAGCCCAATTCTGATAAAGCTATATCCGTGTTTTCGGCATCAAATGGCTTTCTTGTGGCACTGTTGAATCTCATGGCGGTTTGTTCGGTGCCAGATGGCGGTATTGTTGCCATTGATGAACCAGAAAATGGTTTGCACCCTTATGCCATTCGCACAATCATTGAAGCAATCCGAGATCGCGCGGCTTCACATAATCTGACAGTATTGCTTGCCACTCACTCACCAGTGGTACTCAATCAGTTTAAAGAAGAACCTGAAAAAGTGTATGTTATGGAGCAAAATGAAGCTGAGCAACTTATTCGTTTAGATAAACATCGTGATCCAGACTGGTTAATACATTTTTCTTTAGGCGATTTATATGGTAACGCCTTTGCTAGACAGGAAATATAATGGCACATATTCAATTGATTGTCACTGGAGATTTAGAAAAATTAGCATTGGCGTTAAATCGGGTAACTGTTTTTACACAGGCAAATATTAATTTCATTAAACCGCAATACAAAATGGAGAGTTTTACCTCTGGAGATGTCAGTAAAATACCTCCCAAACCACAGAGAAAAGATGGAAACATTGATAAACTGGCAGCCGCTTTAGTTGCAGAAATTAACCTAAGTCAGCCTCCCGATATGGTTATCGTCATTGACGACTTAGAAATTGCCAACTTTCACCAACCAGAGCTTGTGGCAAGTGGTTTCCATGATGCGGTTGATTGGTATATTCAAAATTATAACTGGGCAAGCCAAAGAACAAGACAAACCCGTATTGAGAGACTGCGTGAACGTTGTTCCTTTCATCTGCTGGTACCCATGGTTGAAGCCTATTTTTTTGGCGAAGTCCCAGATGCACTTAATCGCGCTGGTGCTGTTCTTCAATCAAGTGTGTCAGGGATGGATGTGGAAAATTTTGCCGTCAAAAACGATCATGATTATCTTAAAGCACCCAAAGGGACATCATTTTGGGCAAAAAATCCAAACGATAGAGTACAACATCCTAAACGATATCTTGATTATCTGTGTTGCTCTGATGTGAATTTAAATAGAGCCTCTCGTTATCGAGAAACCAAGGGAGGTGTCAAAGCTCTGGAAAAAATTAATTGGGATTCAATATTGTTGGATAACTCACCATATCTTGCTTACCTAAGATCGTTGTTTGATGATATTTCAAATAGATTTAATTTAACGAATCCTTATCCAGGGGTTTGTGCTCCAGTTACAGATTGTGGTACTGGAATAAGTAATATTTTGAGAAATATATAAATAATATAATCTGAGCAATCTGGTTTTGACTTATCCTTTTTATATAGGCAGGGATAAGTCAAAACCAGAATTGGGCTTGGGTTTTGACAAAATGAAAAATGAAAACTAAAATGAACCGACCTCTTCATCTAACAATTTTTGCCATAATACTGATATTTGTCTTAAAAATATTTTACTTACTAACTGCCAGTCATTTAGAAAAACTTCCAATATACCTATTATCGTTTCTACATGACAGCCAGCTAATAATCTTCATTATCTTATTTGCTTTCTGCATCATTTACACTCCGCTTATTTTAGAACTTCTCACATTTCCGATCAACATTTTCAGAACAGATAATAACATGATCAGATTTATGCTCGAATATTTCGTCGGACTTAAAACGGTTTTATCGTTAGCAATTGGATTATTATTGCTCACAATATTATGTCAGAAATTATCATAAAACTTACCTGACTATCGGAATTACCATTGTCGTATTAGGCATATTGACAGCAAATCAATCCGTCAATATGATTATAACTATGGCAACAAATATCAAAAGATTGAACAAAGCAATCATACCAAATAATAATAACCAAGATTATAGTTTTTTAAACAAACAACATAAAACGATTCCCAAAATTGAAAGTCAATATCAAAAAATTATTGTATAACAAAGCACTCAAAGAATTTCCGCTCACGAAACAATGTCAAAGTTATACCAATTATCATACCCCAAACTTAGACAGTTATACGGCTTTACTGGCAATGCTAAATTCCGTCTTTATTCCATATCAAGCCTACACGAATACAGACAAATATTCATTTATTAACACACAAACTAATCTGGTAACAATTTTTAACAAGAATGATTTTTTCACCTCTTTTTTAATACCGGCAGCCAGCCATCATATTCGTTTCACCCCAGACACAGAAGACTGGGATAACATTGTCTTTCATAATGACTTTAAAAATGATGAATTCACCTGTATCACATCCAGTAAGATTGAAATGGCGTGTGAAGACATGGTCGTTTTTGATGACCAATGCCATTAAGTTAAGGGCAACCATAAAGGATTGCCCCTACCTTCGGCGGTGATTTTTCGTAGGGGCAATCCCTTGTGGTTGCCCTTAACTTAATGGCATTGTTTTTGATGACACCCTAGAAAAAATAAAGAAAACTACAATATTCCATTGCTTTTTTGTGCCAAGCAAATTAAACCAAATGAAAATCAAAAATTCTATTCACAAATAGATTTTAAAGACATACTATTATCTCAAATAACGACGCGAACAGAACCAAAGGCGAGAAAAAAGATTTTTACACAGGGAAATAGTGGAAAACTGATTTATGGAAAGATAACAAGTGATGGCGAATATGTTTTTATTGATAATTCATACCTTGCCGTCAAAACCAATTTAGCGGATGAAGAAGTCGAACAATTTAATAAAGATTACCAAGAATATTTGAATTATTTTGAAACATTGAAAGAATAATAATAACGCACGACGTTTCTGTGCTCATCGACACAAGTTTTTTTAAGGAGTCCAAGATTTATCTTGGACATCTTGTCGGACGCGGAGCAACGGAACGAGAAAAAAAATCATCAAAGAGGAGAAAAATTATGCAAAATGCGGCTTTAGCCGAACAACTGTCTTTTGTTGTCACACAACGGGGGGTTAATGAGGCAACTATACTAGCTCAAGCAATTAAATGCTCAATCAATTTTTGACTATCAACACCCTGAATCCCCGCTTGTTCAACCGCTTTGCTAACAAAATTCTCAATATCCCTAAGATTTTCCTTTGAATCTTGCTTAATCAGAACATGGGCTTGCTCACAGAAAATCCGGAACGTCTCACCGGGGCGCGTCGTCACGACGAAATAAACGCAATTGGGTAGCGTTATTGGCAAAAACAATTTATTCCCCCCCACCAAATCATCCACCTCATCAAGCGCATCAAGGACAATGATGAGTTTTTCATCTGTGCTCAATTGTTGGCTCACTTGCTGAAGCAAATTGGAAAAAAAACCGACCTGTCTCTCCTTCTATTATAAAGTAGCCGCGTGGATAAGTGGCGGAGAATTGGTCAAAGGCTTCTTTTGGGTTTTATCCGCAATGAGGGCGGATTGGTCAAGAATTTCAGTGCGGATTTCGCAGGATGGCAGCCATGGTGCTTTGACACTCTTAAAATGCTCCTTCCGCTGCACCTCATTGAGCGGCAAGTAACCCGCTGCTTTGAGTAAACTATTGCATTTTTCCAAACCTTGTTCTTGTTTCAAACATAAGGGTTTGATCATATCGAGTATGATTTGCTTATTTCCCGGTAGATTTTCCCCCTTCAACCAGCGATTTATTGCCGTCATCGGATTAGTATAAGAGATAGATTTGGCAAGCTCCTCCTCACTTACATTAGCCTCAGTCATAAACTTATTTAATAGAAATTAAAATTTATTTTTGTCTGGCTGTCTTTTCATGTTAGTGCCCTTGTGTACATCGTTTTTCATTGTTGTTGAAAAACAACATTTTCTCTTTTTGAATTTTTTAATATTTTTTTTTAAAGTCATAGCAATGTCCTAAAAAACTGACTATAATATGTAACAACAATGCCGTTGTTGGCTCCCAAAAAACGTCCAAGATAAATCTTGGACTCCTATTTACGGCGTTTGGAGGAAAAAAACTTCGTGAACAATCCAAAGGGTCCCAGGAGATGATTAAACTGTGTCTATCACTACTACTATTTATTTTTCTTTGTTCTTGTCAAGCTGTCAAAGAAGAAAAACCCAGCTTTGCGCCGCCTGATGTGGAGACAAATGACACCCACTCAGTTCAGTGGAAGAGAGTCGTTGAACGTGGCGATAATGCTGCAAAGGAGAAACGGTGGAAAAAAGCGGCAGATTTTTACAACCATGCATTAGATTTAATGGATGAACCCATTGCGACTCCACAAGCACCGTCAGTGGCTCAAATTAAAAAAGTATTGCGCCGTGCTTCACAGGCACAATTACTCGCGGAAAATTCAAGGAAACAAGGCACTCGCTCAATATTTGAATGTAGCACCATGATGCGTAGTAATGTCCGTGGATTAAAAATCATAAGGCATTTGATACCCGTACAATTTGAGTTTGGCAAAACGATTTTTAGCGAAAAAGGCCAAGAATATGCCCGCCAACTGGGTTACTGTCTTCAACATGCCAAAGGTTTAAATCAAATCAAGCTAATTGGACACACCGATGAAAAAGGTAGCTATGAGCTGAATGATCAACTCTCAGTCGCACGCGCAAAAGCCTTGAAAAAGTATTTGGATTTGTATTTGCAAAAAAAAGGGCTCAAGCTCGACATTTTCATTGAGGGTCGAGGAGAAAGAGAGCCATTGGCGTTAGATAATCCTGACGATTACACACAGGCTGAAATTGATGCGCTTAATCGACGGGTAGAAGTGATAAATAAAAGGAGGAAGCCATGACAACAAACATCAGATTGATTAGTATTATGGCACTGCTATCCTTGTTAGCAGCCGCTTGTAACCAAGAAAATATTAAACAGTCTCAGACGAAAATGGGGGGACAAGAAAAACAGAGCACTCAGAATAAAGTTGATAGCATCGTCCCTCGAACTGAAAAGCGTTATGCCCTCGTCATTGGCAATGCCAACTATGTAGGTGATCCCAACATCAAGCCATTGAAAAATCCGGTCAATGATGCGAAAGATATGGCACAAACACTGCGAGAACTCGGATTTGATCAGGTCATGCTCAAAACCAATATTCCCAATGGGGAAGCCATGGAAAAAGCGGTGCATCAATTTAGTCTGAAATTAGAGGGAGGGGGCGTCGGTTTATTCTACTACGCGGGACATGGCATACAAGGAGCTGATGGAGAAAATTATCTCATTCCGACTCAAGTCAGTATCCCGACGCAAGTCGAGATCAAACGTCGAGCGATGCCAGCGAAATATGTGCTTGATAAGATGGAGTACGCCAGAAATGAGCTTAACATTATTATTTTGGATGCCTGTCGCAATAATCCCTTGCCTGCGAGAGGGCGTGAAGTGGTCAAGAGCGGATTAGCCGAAATGCCTAGCCCAGCGGGCTCGATTATTATTTTTGCGACGGCACCTGGCGCACGCGCTTACGATGGCTATGGAAGAAATGGCGTGTTTACCAAGTATTTTTTGAAGGGCATGAAGAAATATGGTCACATGGATATTGAACAAATGCTGAAAAGGGTACGAAATGCAGTCGGGCGCGAAACCAAGCAAGAGTCAGTACCACAAGTGCCCTGGCAGAACAGTTCATTAAAGAGGGATTTCTGTTTTTCGCCGTCAGGTTGCTTTGATCCAGCGCTTGAAGAAGCTAGAAGGCAAGCAAAAATCCAAAAAGAACGGGCAGAACGTGCTCAAGCAAAACTGAAAAAACAAGCTGAAGATAAAGCCAAAAGACTGGCAGAAGAGGCAGAAAAAACGAAGAGAGAGCTTGAAAAAGCTAGAAGGCAAGTTCAAATCGAAAAAGAACGGGCAAACAAAGCCAGAAGAGAGGCAAAAAATGCTCAAGCAGAAGCCGTGAATAAGCAAAGTCAGACTGATACAGCGGCAGTAGCGAAGGCTAAGCAGCAGTTAGAAGCAAAAAAACAGCTACTCGATCAACAAACGAAGGCACTCAAACAACAAATAAAACAGCTAAAAGAGAAAAAAAGACTGGCTGAGGAGGCCGAAAAACGGGCTAAAAAAGCTCAAAGAGAGGCAAAAATACAGAGGAAAAAGGCAGAGGCTGAAAAACAGCAGCCACAACAACAGTCGACAGGCGCACCAGCAAGGGAGGCTGCACCTATAACAATAATACCTGCTTTTTAGGTAAACACGGGTTCAATCATTTAATACCAAGGAGTTGCTTATGTTGAAAAAAGCCATTGTTATGTCAATCGCTCTCCCGATGAGTATCGGGTTAGGGCCGTCCGCGATTGCAGATGAAACCGGAGGATTAGCGGATTTTTCCGCCTCTGTTGGACTGAAGGTGTGGGAAAATCAATGGAATGTGCCCTCAGACGAATTAAATCAGATCATCTCTTTTCGCTCTGAAAATGAAATTGTATTGATTCCCGTGTTAAGTTTCAGATACAAAAAATTTTTTATTTCAGGCAGCTACTTTCCAGAAACGGATTACAGTCTCGGGGAACAAACCGTTATCGGTGAGATTTCTGTTGAACAAGGTGCTGATCAAGCTCCAACACAACAATATGTGGGGCTATTAACGGAATTATCGGCTGAACGTTCCGAGTGGGATATCAATGTTGGGTATTATCTCAGTCCGTTCTTGGTGATCACAGCTGGCTATAAGAAAATAGAGAGGTCATTTACGGGGGAAATAAAAAAGGAATTATTATCGCCCACAGAGGAAAAAATAGTAAAAGAACCCTTTCATTTTGGTACCAAAACAGATGGTTTGACTATCGGCATTGCCGGTGTCGCTCCCCTACAAGGGAAATTGGGTCTATATGGGAATTTTGCTTTGGGGTGGTTGGAGACGAGCGAAAAAGACAAGGACAATTTTGATTCCGGCTATCGGTTAGGAGAGTTGGGTTTTTTGTACTCCTCTCGATTTGAGCAGATTCCTATGCTTAACGCGGCTTCTTTCTACGCGGGATATCGGTTCCAAGTCGTCAAGGATGATATGCCAATAGGGAATGGCGCAGATGATACGACGGAAGGTTTTGTTTTAGGTGTGAATCTGACCTTTTAATGTGGTGTGAGTATCTACACCCAGTTAGTTTTTTACCCTCTGCCCATTCAAAAGAGAGGTGCGCCCCCTCTTGAGGGGACGAATTTATTAGACTTGTCCCTTTTTAATTGTAAGCATCATGTAGGGTGGATTAAGCGATAGCGTATCCACAGATATTTATATATAAATCATGTGGATACGCTACAGCTTAATCCACCCTACATACGACATACGCTTTAAGTTATTTAGGGACAAGTCTATTATGCGAGGAAATTAACGATGAAAAAGCATCCAAACGATTGGCAAATCCTTGCTTGCGTGCCGCCTATCATCAAGTTTGGTCTTTTTCTGTTTTTCATCATAGCATCGTCAAACATTCGTGGCGAGACTCAAACGGATCAGATTTGGAGCCAAATGACTGAAGAACAGAAAAAAGAGGCAATACTCAACTATTACCAACAACAAATGATGAGCCAATCTCCACAAAATCAGTCAACTGAACAGCAATGTCCAGACTTACAAGTGGAAAATGCACGTTTGCAACAAAAGTTACAGCAAGATGAAGTGGTATTTCTACCTCCGGCTTTTTGAAAACGTCGCTCTAAAAATCATTTTTTTTTGCTCGTTCCCAGCTTGCCGTTTGCCTCGCGTCCAAACAGGCATTCCTTTGCGGAGCAACGGAACGAGAAAAAATAGGATTTTTAAGCCGGTGTCAAAAAAGACGAAGGCTCAAGTCGGAAAGACACTTGTGTCGGCTCGATGAGCGCTTCGCTAAGGGAACGAGAAAATATAATTAATAAACTTAGTCACAATCAAAAATGTAAAACATCCTGATACTTTCCTTCGTTGCGATGCCCTCGTTGACACAATGCCATTAAGTTAAGGTTTTTTGTAGGGTGGGTAGGGGCAATCCCTTGTGGTTGCCCGCGCAACATCGTTATGGGACGCCCAACCCACCAAACCTTTGAAATTTATAACAATGGTGGGTTTCGCTTTCGCTCTACCCACCCTACAATATCTCTTAACTTAATGGCATTGCCTCGTTGACACGGCTGCTGCTTTTATGGTATTGCCAACGGCTTGGAAAGAACGATTGGGTGAATTAGATTCAAGGGTGGAACTCAAAACAGCGACTCAATCCACCGTTGTTGGTGAAATTTGTGGTCCAGTTCAGATTCAAATTGAGGGCTTTCGTCCTATTTACAACGAAGTTTTATTTCTCGTTCCCACGCGAGCGAGGCAAAGGAATGCATGCGGCTATATCGTTCTCGAACAAGCACAAATAGCCGTTGATATGGTAGGTCATCGTCTTATCTATGAATAAAATAGACTTGAAATAGCAGGCAAGGGTAGCGCAGTTAGGAGTCCAAGATTTATCTTGGACGTCTTGTCGCTTGCAGGACGCGGATTTTAAACAATACTGGTAAAAAAAAAATCATCAAAGAGGAGAAAAATTATGCAAAATGCGGCTTTAGCCGAACAACTATCTTTTGTTGTCACACAACGGGGGGTTAATGAGGCAACTATACTAGCTCAAGCAATTAGCAAAGGAATAGAACTGATTTATCAAGAGTCGGTGATAGAGGCTTATTTATTGGGTGGTATCTCTCGTGAACAGGCATTAAAAACGCTTGGTACAGCTACTTTAAAAGAAGTTGAATATCAACGTGAAGCCTTGAAGCGTGATGTGGAATGGGGTTTTACACCCTAATGAAATCAATAAATTGCTCGTATTAGAACTTTTTGAACAAATCAAGTTACCAAATTTAGTCGCATCAGAGTTAGAAGCGTATGGTTTTTTCTCGTTCCCACGCTCTGCGTGGGAATGCCTGTTTGGACGCTCCGCGTCCTGCAACATAAAAACTCTTAACAATCGTTTATTTCTAAATGAGCCGTACTAAATTGGACAAGCAATATTTTTAAACAAGCCACGCTCCCTTCAAGCGTTGGCAATGATCCTTATAATAATTTTGTAAACCAAGAGGAATCGTCTCAAAATCGGCATAAATCCCCTTCTCAATTTCGGGCAACACATAATGCAGATACATGAAATTGCCCTGACATTTAAAAATTAAATGCTCAATCAATTTTTGACTATCAACACCCTGAATCCCCGCTTGTTCAACCGCTTTGCTAACAAAATTCTCAATATCCCTAAGATTTTCCTTTGAATCTTGCTTAATCAGAACATGGGCTTGCTCACAGAAAATCCGGAACGTCTCACCGGGGCGCGTCGTCACGACGAAATAAACGCAATTGGGTAGCGTTATTGGCAAAAACAATTTATTCCCCCCCACCAAATCATCCACCTCATCAAGCGCATCAAGGACAATGATGAGTTTTTCATCTGTGCTCAATTGTTGGCTCACTTGCTGAAGCAAATTGGAAAAAAAACCGCCATCCTGATCCATTTTAGGCGGCAAAGTTAAGGAAAAAACCCTACATGGTCTTAACTTAATGGCATTTTTGCGAGGCAAAGGAACGAGAAAATCCTTTATGGTTGCCCTGAGTGGTATATTATTATTTGCGAGTTGCCTTATTCCACTAATCCGTTGTACTAAATGGGAGAAATAGTTCACATTTCAACTTTATCATAAACATCGGACACTGCAAGAGAACATTGGATGGAAGGCAGTTCTATCGTATCTTGTAAATCATTTGTTTCTGACAACACCCATTGATGATTTGCTTGCCGTACATAGTGTTCAATATGGTATTTGTTTTGTGCAATCAAGATATACTCTTTCAGAGACTCAAGCGTGCGATACTGTTCAAACTTGGTGCCTCGATCATAATCGGCGGTGGAGAGCACTTCAATAATGACGGTTGGATTGAGCAAAGTATCTTTTTGGTCATCATCAAAGTGGCGTTGTTCGCATACTGCGACAATATCGGGATAAGTATATAAGCCGGTTGGATTTACCTTGACGCGCATATCATTAGCATATACCTTGCACGGACGCTTTTTGAATTGGGTGTGAATTTCAGCAAGAACATTTGCCACAATCTGGTTATGGGCTTCGCTGGCGCCAGCCATAGCGAAGATTTCACCCTCAAAATATTCGCTTTTATATTCGGCTTGGCGCTCTAGGCTCAAATAGTCTGAGGGCGTAATATAAGCAATTTGAGGTTGGGCGGACATGGTGTTTTGCTCCTGTTTGTGAGATCGCATTACCAAGGTGTCAGAGAGGTTTTTCAAAGGCATCTATTGGGCAACAGGGAAATAGCTACACCGGCATTGAGGGGCACTATTCTACAATAATTTTTTATAACTTGCAAATAAAATTTAGGATTTATAACAATATTTTCTCTATTATTTTCACCGCCATGTAGGGTGGATTAAGCGATAGCGTATCCACCTGATTTATAAATCAAAACATTAACGACAGGTATTTTTTTTTAGCAGGGATAAGTCAAACCCAATTAGACTATCGAATCGGTTTTGATTTATGCCTTTTTAATTAAATGCAATCCGTGTAGTTAATTTGAGTCTGATGAGCAAATGGATAAGCGTCAATTGGAATACCAACATCTCATGGAAACGAAGTAACGAAGTAAATGGATGAGGGATTTGCGGAGGCGAGCCGAAAAATAAGAAAATAGTTGAAGATCGCACAGTGAAATTGCCTGCCATCATCTGCGAGTTTCGTCATAGCTTCTATTCGTTTAGCTTCAAAGTCGATTACTTCACCCATATTTTCACTCCTTTAGCTTTTTCACGCTGCTTGGCTTCCAAATCAAATTCCCGCTATCCTAAATGTTCTCAGATTTTCATTGGATATGACCGTTCATAACGACAAGGAAATAAAATCAAAATTAGAATTGCTGGGTGAACTGTCCCCTGCTTGTCAAATAGTTTAAAATTTTGAATAGAGATAGATTCGACTTTCATATATATAAAACGCCTTTATTTCACAGCCTCATGTCAAAAGTTGTCGCCAATAGGATTTTATGGTATTGACAAGCACAAATAGCCGTTGATATGCTAGATCATCGTCTTATCTTAAAAGTTAGGAGTCCAAGATTTATCTTGGACGTCCAAAATAAATTTTGGACTCCTAACTACTTTAATATTATGTACAGTATCGATGATCCAATGTTTGCTTTGATTTTGCGTTTTGTTGGTCATAATCAAAAAATTTTCTTTTGCAATCAGAATTTTATCAAAAAGCAATTGAAAGCCATACAAGAGCATATTGAGAAATTTCCGCCGGAAGAAAAAGAATTACGTGCCATTGAATGGATTGAGAAATGTGCGCGTCAATACCGGAAAATCTGGGAAAAAGAGATTATAACTGATGCGTTTTCTAAAGAAAAATGCCCTGATTGTCCGTTATCTGAAATCAACAATTTAAAAATTTGTCGAATTCATGATCAATGGTTGAAACTTTTTCAACAATATGCGATTAATGAAATCGACTCTAAGCAGTATATTGAAAGTAATTTAAAACTTCTTGCTGAGCACAAGGAGCATCTTAAAATTAAGCTGAGTGAACTTAAGTAGGAGTCCAAACTTTAGTTTGGACTCATCTAAACATTGTATGGAATTTTATTATGAAACCTAAATCCGTTAAGTGGCATAAAAGTTTAAGTTTTCAGAGTATTATTGGTTTGGCATTTATCAGCCTCTTATTTGTTTTGGGGATTGTTTTGATTATGAGTACCACTGGTCAAAAACTGATCTCTGTTGAAACCTCAAAAGTCATTGAAGAAATCGGCAATAATGCCGTGTCACGCTTGACGATGCGTTCCACTGAAATCGCCGCTTTAACAAGAACTTTGGCAGCGACAGCCGAAAATTTACCCAAGTCAGAAACGTCCTTTAAAGGGATTATACCCAAATTAGTTTATTTTCAAGGCGATTTAGATGTTGCCGGCGGCGGCGTTTGGCCAGAACCCAATACTTTCCAAGCCGATAAAGAAAGGAGAAGTTTCTTTTGGGGCAGAGAGGCTGATGGTAGCCTAAAATACTACGACGATTACAATCAACCTGGTGCTGGTTATCACCATGAAGAATGGTATGTCGCAGTACGCCATGCCAAGCAGGGGACTTGTTCTTGGAGTGAATCCTACATGGATCCTTATTCCTACCAACCGATGGTGACTTGTACTGTGGCTACCTTTGATCAGCAGAGCAATTTCTCTGGTACTGTCACTATTGATTTGAAATTAGACGGATTGCAAGCGATTGCAGAATCCTTGCAACAAGAAACTGGCGGTTATGTCTTTATTTTGGATAGAAACAATAAGTTTATTACTTTCCCTCAACCCGCATTAGTCAAACAAATTGATCAAGATAGCCAAGGAAATCGTACTGAAGACTTTATCTTTGCCTCTGAATTTGCCAAAAAGTATCCTCGTTTTTTACCTTTGTCAGACGCCTTTAAGGCAATAAACCAAGATATTCTCAAGCAGGCACATCAACTACCCAATTACGATTCTAATATTGCGGTAGAAATTGAGCGTGATAGCTACCAAATCGATCAAGCAAAAGCAGAGCTACTGTCAGCCGTGATTGCTAATCCCTTCAAGAATACTCAGACGAAATTATATCAAAAAGTCACTTTAGAAAATGACTTTTTGTTAAACGAGGCTTCGACGGCTTTTATATTTCTTATGCCAGACTCATACTGGAAGTTGGTTATTGTCAAACCGAATACCGAGATAAATGCGGTTGCTGCTAATATTATTCAATTTCTGATTATTTATCTAGTGGTAACGACTTTACTCATTCTGGGTATTGTTTACTTTATATTCATTAGAAAAGTCGCACAACCATTGTCTCGGCTCTCTGCTATGACTCACCAATTGGCCCAAGGTGAGCTAAGCGAATCCAAAGACGATAGAAACAAACTCACCAATCGTCAAGATGAAATAGGTGAAATTGAGCAAGCGGTTTATGCTTTAAGCCGTTATTTAAACGTAGTGATTAGGGATATTATCCAAATTTCTCAAGGATTAGCGGTAGGTCATTTGCACATCACACCCAAGGCGGAATATAAAGGAGAGTTCGTCCAAATTAAGAATGCCTTAGAAACGGCCTCTGTCAAGTTGGTAGAGGCCACAAGACAGAAAGCATCGCAAGATTGGCTCAAAACGGGGCAGATGCAGTTAAATGATCTGATGAGCGGCGAACAGGATAACGTGAGTTTGGCCAAGAATATCATCTCGTTCTTAACGACCTACATAAAGGCACAGGTTGGAATATTTTATCTGCTGAAAGAGGAGCACAACAAACCCTACCTGCAAGTCATTGCGAGTTATGGTTATACTAAGAGTGACAATCAACCTGAGCACTTTCTGGTCGGTGAAGGGCTCGTTGGACAGGCGGCGATGGAACAAAAAATACTTTGTCGCACCTACACCCCGGAAGAATACCGCATCATTATTCAATCGGGACTCCTCAATGCGGTACCACACTATGTACTGATTATCCCCTTTTTATATGAAAAAGCCGTGAAAGGCGTTATTGAAATCGGTTTTTCTGAGGAGAGCGCGACTAGCATTCAACGGGAATTTCTGGAACAAGTGATGCAGAGTATTGGGATAGCGGTGAACACTGCCGAGTCACGCACAAAAATGCAGGTTTTATTAGAGCAAATCCAAAAGCCGGCAGAATGATAACATTTACAAAAATCCTATTTATTAATTAAAGAAATAGGAATTTAGGAGCACTATAAAAGGAGTCCAAGATAAATCTTGGACTCCAAAATACAATACTGCTAAGAGTTTGGGAGCCGTGTTACAGTCATATTTTTGTTCTGCAACCATCGCCAAACATAGCTCCGAGGCAAAATATGTCCGGTTGACAAATACGTCAATACCAACGGATCACGCAAGGTCCATTCCATCCATGAAGCGACCCCATGTTTTCCACACCATAACACTTGATCCCCCTGTCTTAAACATTCAGTCTCCTCTGGTAACTGAATTTCCTCCTCGCCGCGTATTAACAACAGGGGAATACAAGCCAACTTTTTACGACGATCTCGCGGATCCATCTGCAAGCATTTCAAATTGATCAGTTTGTCCTTTAAAGCCTCCCATAATGCAGGGGTCGAATCCTTATCTATCGTCATTTGCCAAATCGAAGGCGGCGTTGAATTCAATGCCGTCTTGAGACGAGTGACCAGTTGACGTGTCCACTTATTACCACGCAGTTTGGTTAAGCGTAAGAAATCGACTAATTTTGGCGTGGTTAATAACACCCGAATATGGTTGGCAATAATCTGGCTCGGCTGCATAGTAATATCCGCCTTTGCCGCCTCAAAAATAATCTTATTATCAGCCCTATTTTGTCTGATCACCACAAACAGATTAGGATTCAATTCACGGGCAGTCATCACAATCGACAAATTATTCACATCATCATCAGTGCCAGCGATCAGACCAACCGCATCCTCAATATGTGCTTGCTGTAAGGTATCCGCTTCCGTTCCCCGTCCCGCAACATACGGAGCCGGCGGAAAACCGGTTTTCTCCAGCACCGCTTCAATCACTACCAAACGCAATTCCTTTTTTTCCTTGAGTCGCTCGTACACGGCTTTGCCAAACCGTCCATAACCACATAAGACCCATAAACCCGATTGCGGCGGATTTAAAGGCTGGCACGAGGTTTTATAACCGCTCAGACAGTCACGCAATAATAACAGTTCAGGGGAATGCAAGGCCGTATGCAGTTTGCTGGCAAAGATAACAAAGGGGTTAATGATAAAATCGGTGCCAAAGGAGTCCATATTAGCGGCGACATCATGGGAGTCCACACGAGCAATCACGGTTAATTCCGGTCTCAGGAGTTTGGTGCTGATAGCAATATGTAAATTAACTAAATTATCATCCGTGACAGCGACGACACCCGCACAATGAGGATTTTTTAAGCCGCCTTCAACAAGATGATTAGGTTGACTGGCATCGGCACCGAGCTTGGGGACATAAACCGGATAATTTTCCAGTATTAACACATCGATGCGTTCAGGCTTCATTTCTATCACCACAGTACGCATCAAGCGTTTTTCCAAGGCACTCACCAAAGCTCTTCCGGTATCTCCATAGCCACAAATGAGATAAAATGGTTCATGGATATTGCTGACAGCACGAGTAAAGCGGCTTTCCACAATGGCACGCCGTAAGGCCTCATCTTGTACCAAAGCCAGCAAGACTCCAATAGCATAAATCCATGCTACTACGGTCATATACATCGACAATATCACCCACATTCGTTGTGTATTAGAAAATGGGTATGGAAGTTCGCCGAAACCAATGGTGGTGCCCATGTAGGAGACAAAATAATGGGCTTCAAAGAAATTCATCCGCCAAGGATTGCCTTGTGAATCCACCCCCGGCATGAAGGTCATACCTACTATCGCGATTGTGTACACCATGAGTAACACTAATAACGGTATACGCATTCGGCGCATGATTAGACAGATAATGGCATTCATTAGTTTATCTCTGCAAAGTTGCCGTCTCAATCACCAACAACAAAACGGATACGATATTCGCCAACATTGCACCACCTGCCAGAGATACAATGCTCGCCATTACCGATGCCGTCATACCGATGGGTTCTATATTCATGGCAATACCCCAAACAATGGCAGCGGCAAACAATTGCAAATCGGCTACAAAACTGGTTGACAACAAGAAAGCCCCCATATGTGAACGATCACCAAATTTCAAAATAGTCGCCACCAAATTCACAAAAATGGCAGCGGCTAATTCGTAGGCATGATGGTGGGCAGGTGAGGCTACATCGCCTAGATAAAACCCAAAATTTAAGGTCAATGCCCAGACGATAAAAAAACCAAATACTACTTTTTCAGGATTCATTTTTACTTGATGATGAAATAAAATTACTCTTCGTCCAAAGCTAAAGCTTTGGACTCCAACAAGAATGTCATATCTCTCCTTTATGGTTGCCCGCCACGATATGGCCGAGGCGCTTAATTTCCGTTTGTTTCAGTCGCCCCCCAACAAACATTTCTCGCATCATTTTGACCATCCAACCTGCATAACTGCCAGAAACGAGCATCGGAGCAACTTTGGATTACTTCGTTACTTCGTTTCGACGAGTCCATGATAAGCACCTTGCAAGTGATATGCCAAAACCTTGTACTCTTTGTCACGAAAAATATAGTCAGTCATATACTGAATTTCATCGATCATAACTAGGAAAAAGACGTTTTCTTTACCGGCGAAGACACTCGGTGCGTTAAATGCCCAATTCATGGTTTGATCCACCCGTTCCTTGTATAGGCAATCTTGAAAGCCATCCATATCCTTCAGTGCATTGTTGTTGTTGATCGCTTTTGCCATTTTTCTGAGTTCGGCAAAATCCCAAGGGCGATTTCCATAGTCTAAAACGGTGCGCGTTTTAAAGGATAAAAATTGGCTCATAAAGGTACGATAATAAACGTGCATTTCAAAATAAAACGGGATCACGGTACCGTTTTGATTCCACAAAATGTTGAACAGTCGCTGCATAATGGCAGATTTGCTACTTTTGCGTCTGCCTAACAGGGCACGATATTTTGCCGTTTTTCTGGGTATCTGATGGCTCAATGCCATTAAGTTAAGACTATGTAGGGTGGATTAAGCGATAGCGTATCCACCGAGATTTATATATTAATCAGGTGGATACGCTATCGCTTAATCCACCCTACATGTATGGATTTTCCTTAACTTAATGGCATTGATCTGATGGCTCCAATTCATCAGTAATTCCATTTCCTGTTTTCGACCACAAAACAGGGACGGCTCTCCAATCCGTTCTTCAAGAGCATATTTCATGTTTGGCTTCCTCTGTGCAAAATTAAAATGTGCTGAGTAATCCTATTTCTTGAAGTAATAGGATTTCTTTGATAATTCAATGCAATCCTCCCAAGTACAGTGCAATCGGATGCCTAATCTGTTGGTATCACTTTATCTAATATGCCCATATTTCGGGCTAATGCGGCTTTGACTTGTGTTGCAAATTGCTTGTGAAAGACTATGGTTAGGGTGAGTTTGTTAAATATACCAACTCCTGTGGGTTTTGTCCAAATTTTGTTCTTTTTTATCCAGTCATTGATTTTGCCAAAAAACTTGGTTTCATATTGCCAAGGGACAATCTGTCTGATTCTCATTTTGGGGTATTGAGTTGTTAGGGTTTTTATCAAGCTGGTTTGTTCGGTGTCTTTGCCCCAAGGATGATAGTTGAGCGTTGCTATCAATTTGAGGTCTCCATTCGCCAGTGTTCTGAGTCGTTGGGCTGCTTTGCCACGCTTGATAATTGCTGAGAGCGTTGTGGGCAAAAAATAGATTATCTGCGTTTCTGCATTTTCGCCTTTGCAAATGTCCCAGTATAGGGGGGGAGCTTTTAGTAGTTGCGCGGGTTTGCTAAGTTTGATGGTGCAGTCAATACAGGGCCCTGAAGGTGGATAGGGTCCATTGCAGTCAAAACTTAATGCCGGTGAAGTTATTAGGGTAGGGCTATTGTATAAGGTGATTTGTTAAGTTTGTTCATTAAATTCGTTGTTCTACATTCGTTGTTCTGCACTATACTGGAGTGATAAAACCATATTAATAACATTGTTATTATAAAATCGTGGGCTCCGCCTTGCGGTGCAAGGCTTCCCACAACAATCGTCAAATTTTTCTCCCCTTTTAAAGATCAAAAAATCAAAAGATCAAAAACCCAAAAACCCAAAAACCCAAAAACCCAAAAACCCAAAAACCCAAAACCCAAGGGTAAAAGGGCCAAAACCCAAGGGTTAGGGGAGCCTGGCGAGCCGAAATCCCACGAGCCTGAGGCGCACAGTCGGCTGCCCCCCGTCACGGTCCGCCGACCGCACCCTCCCAGCGTCGAAGTCCCAGGAGCCGCCGCGCAGGACGAAATGGCTTGATTTTGAAGGACTTTTTATTAAACACTGTTGTTCTTTGCCTTTATATTTGTTATCATATTCTGAGCAAGTCCACTCCCATACATTTCCTACGGTGTCATATATACCGAAGGGATTCGCTGCGAAAGAACCAACGGGTGCCGTTTGTTTATCATCCAAACGGCTACCGCAACCATCACAATTAGCTTTATTAGAGCCAATATCATTGCCCCACCAATATTTCGTTTCCGTCCCAGCACGAGCCGCGTATTCCCACTCGGCTTCGCTGGGCAGACGATATTGTTTGCCAGTTTGCGTAACGATCCACTCGGCATAAGCAGTGGCATCATGCCAAGAGACATGAATCACCGGTCGATTAGCACGTCCCCAACCTTCATCATCTGGTTTTTTTCTACCAGTCGCTTGAGCAAATTTGTCATATTCCGCAAACGTCACCTCATATTTGCCCATCGCAAAACGACTGACAGATACCCGGTGAATGGGCTTTTCATTATCAAATCCACCGCCTTGAAACGAAGTAACGGTAACGTTCATATCACCCATCCGAAAGGTTCCGGCGGGAATCCATACCATTTCTGGGCCTTTGCTGCCGTCTTTTAAGCGATCTTGAAAAAATTTTTGAGGCTGACAACTGTATTTCGCATCACTGATTGTCACAATACGCGGCTGATCAAACTGATTTTCAAAACGTTTAATCATCTCTTTGCCGGCTTCCATCTGGCTTTCCAGAGTACCCGCAGCCAGTGTCACGTTTTGCACAATAATGTTACGCCGTCCCACGAGATGACCAGAGCGATCTTTCACGGTCGCCTTAACATAAATATAGCGACATTCAAAATCTTTGTCTTCCAAATTCGTCAGATAAAAAATCACAAACCGTCCGTCCATAATCATTGTATCAACCATGATCTCAGGCGGTTCCGCGTTGCCAGCTTGTGGTATTGTCAGAATGGCAACTAATAGCCATAGTCCAAACACTTTTCTATTGTTTTCTTTCTTCATTGTTGTTTCCTTATTGAAATTGGGTTTCTGGAAATCCGCTCCGCTCCATTCCCGAAACAACTGAAAATATTTTAACATTTTTACTCTCGACGGCGTTTCGGGAAATCCGCTCCGCTCCATTCCCGAAACAACGGAATCCGTGTAGTTTTCTTTAAATACTGTTTACTGTTTACATTGAATTCTAGCACGAATTGCCGATATATTATCCACCGATTTGGAAATCTTGAGACACGTCGGTACACGGCGAGCCTCAGTAATGCTCGTCTCTACAAATTTGTCTAATATATAGACTTTAAAATCGGGATGTCTTAAAAAAACGGCAAATGAACAGGTGCCAGACTCAAACGGTACATTGTTTTTGATGGTGCTTGGCTCAAAACAGACTTGGGAAGAGCCTTTCAGTGTTCCCTGACATTGCGTATCCCCCTTTCTCCCGTCGCAATCCCATCTACGATTATCCCGACAACGCTCGGATAATAATCTTTGGTACTCAGTCTTGGCGCACTCTATGTAGCGTTGCGAGCGATAACCGGGTTGTATGTTGCGCCATGTTAAGCGACATATTTTTTGCTCTGATGAAAAATCCTTAATCCATTTTTTGCCCTGAAAACAGTCAAGTTCTTCAGCACAATCACGCTTTTGTGCCTCATATTCCTCTTCAAAGGCTTCTCTGGCGAACAAATAGACTGTATGACGCTCCGCCCTATCCAGATTTTGAGCACTGATCTCGGCGCGACGGGGTTTTTCAATTGTCTAGTAGTGAGCGGCATTGTACATATTGCTCATGGGTTGCCAGTCGTTCATTAATGTGATCAGTACAATCCTCACCTAAAATGGCACAAGCGGGCAGACTTTCTATATTAATTTGGTAACTCATTTCTCGCCATTCTAGTTGTCCATCACTGTTCGCCTGAATTTTATAAGTCAACATGGCTGGTTCTACGTCCCAAAACTCACTTTGGGCGGATTCTTTCCATAATTCAACACCTTCTTGATTGAGTGTCAGTTGAATAGCAAAAGTGCTATCAGTAAATGAGCCCTTGGCGGTGATTTTTTGGCTGATGACGCCATCATCGTTGCTAAATCCTGTCAATTCAATATCCTTAATCCGAAAGGGTTTGATTCTATATTGTTTTTTATTATTTTCCATAAAATAATCCCGCTTTTAGGTTTAAATCTTCTGGCACAAAGTAGAGTATTTGGTCATTGTCGCAATCTGCAAAAACGGAAATGCCGGTAAATGGTAGCGGGGGGATTTTCTCTAAGCAGGGGGACGAAAAAATTGGGGCACTATGATATATCAGGTATAGTGCTAGTGCGGCGGGTGTCAGTTTCTTCATGTTGGGTGTCTCCTTTTTTTATTAATCATATTAATTAATCGACGTCCAAGATAAATCTTGGACTCCTAACGGCTCAGGAGTCCAAAATTTTATTTTGGACTCCTTGAAGTTTTGTTTCGGGAATTTCGCTGCGCGGATTTCCCGAAACTCAGTTGATAATCGACGTCCAAGATAAATCTTGGACTCCTAACGGCTCAGGAGTCCAAAATTTTATTTTGGACTCCTTGAAGTTTTGTTTCGGGAAATCCGCGCAGCGAAATTCCCGAAACAACGATGAGCGCGGGAACGAGAATTCCTTACTGTCATTCTGAAATACTGATCTCAAAAGTATGACACTCAGAATTGAAAAAGCAGGACGCAAATTCAGTCTCTATTTTTTTCCACATAATACATTTTGAAGAGTTAGGTTCGTCTATTTCACAAATCTCTTTCATAGTCTCCGTGTCTTCATACTCCTCCTTCTCTGGGCATTCATCAGGAAACATCAGACAATACTCTTCCGATGAGTTTTCAGGGCTTGCCATCGGTGCTGCTGGCTTGCAAATTTCTGGCAACATTTCACAAATCTGTTCATGCGTTAATCTTTCAGGCAACTTAGTCAGTTCCATGTCAGGCAGGCAACCTTGTTCAAATTGTCCCCCTTTTAACTGGTAATTGAAATGCTGTGGAAATGCGTCACAATATCCATTGAGTTCAATCTTACTGTGTACTTTAACTGGTTGTGTCTTTTGAGCATTGACGCTGAACTGGTATTGGTAATGGATTTCCATGATTGCACCTTTCATCACAATGCCATTAAGTTAAGGGCAACCATAAAGGATTGCCTTCCGAGGCAAAAGTTTTCGCTGCGCGAAAACTTTTG
>JSZA02000057.1 GCA_000785145.2 Candidatus Thiomargarita nelsonii | reverse complement strand
CATTAGTTGTACTCACTACAGTTTAAGGGGGCAACCATAAAGGATTGCCCCTACGACGTGTTATGTAGGGGCAACACCCTAGTGGTTGCCCTTAACGGCGATGGCATTGCCCTATCATGTAGGATTGCTCCGCGTATTCAGGATGAAAACCTCAATGAAACTCTGTCAATTTTTTGATCGAAACCTCGTCTAAGCCAGGAACGATCTGGATCAAGGCAATATCAACGTTGGCTTGCAACATTTTTTTCGCCATCTGTAAGTGAGTGGATTTTTCCGCGTTTTCTGCTTTTTCTAAGGCGGCTTGTTTTTCCGCTTCTGTTTGTAGCATATGTACTATATTCGCCTTCCTCACCGCGAGCCATTTTAACTTGGTGTAATCAAACAAAGTAAAGTAAAGTCAGTAATTGTTAAGGCAATCACTTGTTTCAGATTGTAATATTCATCCCCTAATTGCGTGGAATATGCTTTAGCCCAATTGAATAATATTCGTTTGCCAAATCCCGCTTGATTTAGTACTTGCATCTATTACCATTGAGCCATTTTTTTACTTGGCTTTGATATCTAAATTTTGGACGCCTACCAAAGGATTTTTATTCAGCTTTTACACTTTGTTCACCCTCAAGCGCCTTTCTCTCCAGCCCTTCCATGACACCTATAGTCGCAAAACTCGATAACACATCAAGGTTAGTTTGTAGCTTGTTCGCCTGTTCGCCCAAATTAACGATATTACGCGGCATAGTCACTTGAATTCCCTTCAAATTAGGATAAATGATATTAGCAATATCTCGTTGAATTTCAGCCAGATAAATGTCTGGTACCAGAGCCTTATACTTAGCTTCGAGGACATCAGCATTTGCAATCCCCATTTCTCGTATCGCCTTAGCCTCAAATTGCGCCGCTTCAAACTCAGCCTTCTGAATCTCCAATTCCGCCTGTGCCATCATCAATTCTTTTTCTTTTTTCACTTTTTCAATATTGAGATCAGCCTGAGCAATGGCTAACTCTTTTTCCTTATCAATCACAGCCAATGCCTTTATTTTTTCATAATCAATGATTTCTTTTTCCTTCTGTTTTTTGGCAACCTCAACTTCGCGTTGCTTGGCGATCACCGCAATTTCTTTCACCTTTAAAGCTTCCTGTTTTGCCTTAGTGCGATCAATTTCGGCACGAAGTTGTACCGTTTTGGCCAATTCTTTAGCCGTTTCTTGCTCCTGCACCGTCTTAATACGCTCAGCGACTAAACGTTTTTTATCAGACAGCAGATCTTCTAATTGCGTTTCAGGCACAGGCTCTCCCAAGGCAATGTAAACAACTTCAATCCCATAAGCATCAAGCGGGTTTTCCAAGCGCACCACTTTGCCATCTGAGCCAGTAATAGGCACCGTTTTCCAAATCAAAGTTTTTGCTTTATGCAATTGCGTTGACTCTTCTTGATCCAAACCAATAGGTGCCAATGTCATTTGTTCGATTTCAACTTGCTTGCGTTCCGTTTTATAGATACCATTACGAAGTTGATCATCTAGTGCCGTTTTGAATTCGTTAAAGCCGCCTAGAAAAAACTCTTCTCCAGTGTATTGCGTTGCTGTATTCACCACCACATCGCGGGCTGTTTTGATTAAAAGTGAATCAATCAATTCTTGAAATTCTCTAAAATCACGATGGATCATTTTAATTTTTTCTTTATTACGCGGTAATTTATAGCGAAAAGTGGCGGGATTTTTGGCCGTATAAGTGTCAGCAAAACGCAGCGTAATCGCGCCCTTTTGGCGTATTTGGAGTCCTCCATAAGGGCTACCAAAGTTAACTGTCCAGACTTGCGCGTAACGTGTCACACGAAAAGTAAAGGGTATTCTAAAATGAATGCCCGGTTCGTCGTACACCTCAATTTTGCCCGTTAGCATGTCTTGATAATGATAGATATATCCGGCTTCTGTTAGAAAAACAGAATATTTAAGTAGGATAAAGGCTATAATTAAAAAAACGATGCCAAAGAATTTTTTTATGATGTTTAGAAGGTATTTTAATATCATTACAGTTGTTCTCCTTAAAATTCGACGCAGAGCGTCGAGGCAGGCATTCCCACGCAGAGCGTGGGAACGAGAAATATATTTGTAGGGTGCGTCCTACGCACCGCATTGAGCGTCAGGGTGCGTCCTACGCACCGCATTGAGCGTCAGGGTGCGTCCTACGCACCGCATTGAGCGTCAGGGTGCGTAGGACGCACCCTACAAAATATCGTAAATGGACTTGTGTATAACGAGAAGCGCTTCGCTAAGGGAACGAGAAAAAAATTCTATTTTAGATGGCTACTTTTGTTCAGCTTCAAGGGCTTTTTTCTCCAGCCCTTCCATCACACCAATCGTAGCAAAGCTCGATAACACATCAAGGTTAGTTTGTAACTTGTCCGCCTGAGTGCCCAAATTAACGATATTATGTGGCATCGTCACCTGAATGCCTCTCAAATTGGGATAAATAATACCAGCAATATCTCGTTGAATTTCGGCCATATAAATGTCTGGAATTCTAGCCTCATACTTAGCTTTGAGTACATCGGCTTCAGCAACCCCTTTTTCTCGAATCGCCTTAGCTTCAAATTGCGCCGCTTCAAAGTTAGCCTCCTGAATTTGCCGTTCAGCCTGCGCCATGGCTAACTCTTTAGACTTTTGAATCTCAGCCAATTTCTTGACCTTTTCATATTCAATGATTTCTTTATCGGCTTGCTTTTCGGCAACCTCTACATCACGTTGCTTGGTAATGACAGCCAATTCTTTTAGCTTTAAAGCCTCCTGCTTAGCCTTGGTGCGTTCAATCTCGGCGATAAGTTGTGCCGTTTTGGCTTGTTCTTTAGCCGTTTCCTGTTCTTGCACCGCCTTAATACGGTCCGCAACTAAACGTTTTTTATCAGCCAACAACCTTTCCAACTGTGCCTCAGGTGCTGGACTGCCTAAAGTAATTTGGGTGACTTCAATACCATAAAGTTCAAGCGGATTTTCCAAGCGCACCACTTTGCCATCAGGTGCCATGACAGGTACGGTTTTCCAAACCAAGCTGGTTGCTTTTTGCAATTGCATTGAGTTTTCTTGCCCCAAACCGACAGGCGCTAAGCCCATTTGCTCGATTTCAACCTGTTTGCGTTCTGTTTCATAAATGCCATAGCGAAGTTGATCAGTCAGTGCCGCTTTAAATTGGTTTAAGCCACCTTGAAAAAATTCTTCTCCGGTGTACTGTGTTCCCGTATTGACAACGACATCACGAGAGGTTTTGATCAACAGCGCATCAAGCAGATTGTCAAAACTCCTGAATTCTCTGTGAATCGTAGCAATTTTTTCCTTGTTAAGCGGTAGTTTGTAGCGAAAAGTGGCGGGAATGTCGCCTGTATAAGTGTCGGCAAAACGGACGGTAATTGAGCGCCTATTTCGGCTCACCCGCTCACCATCAGTGCTACCAAAAGCAACCGTCATCACTTGTTTGTAAGGTGTGACACGCGAAAAAAAGGGCACTTTAAAATGAACGCCCGGTTCTGTGTACACATCGATTGCACCCGTCAGTGTATTTTGGTAATGGTAGGTATAACCCGATTCTGTCTGATAATAAGCTGAGTTTATAAACAAAAAGCTGACTAGAACGATAATGATAATGCCCGCAAACTTTTTGAGGGTGCTAAATAAGGTCGTTTTAATTGACGACATATGAGGTTTCTCCTTTGGGTTGATAAAAAAAGATGTGCAAGGTACGCCTTGCACTTCTAAAAATTATTTTACTTTTATGGCGGAGTTTTGGCAACCCTTGTATAGTTATCCAGAAAAGTTTTTTCCTTTGTAAAATCTGGGCCAAAATTTATCTGAATAAATATAACAGAAAACGCTTGACTTTTGAGACTCAATTTATCAAAATTTTAAATTTTGAAAAGCAAGCTGGAGAAAAATTGAGGAGATAAGACTGTCATGATTAGAAAATCACTATTTGTAGCGTTACTGATAAGTTTCAGTGGCGTGGGTTATGCCGACCCCCCAAGTGTTACATCCGCCGGTTTCCAGACGGTTAGTGACGAAGTCTGGGATGAAGCCGCAGTGGGTCGCGTGTTGCATACTTTCGCTTATGGGGGACAGATCCGCGAAAGTACCATCGAAAAGTTAGCCAACATGTCCCCCGAAGAAGCCATTAAAAAAATTCTGACTTTCAAAAAAAGCAATCGGACCATTTCTAAACCGGCCAAAACGGATACGGCTAAACTCTGGAAAAAGACCAACGGTACTCTCCGTGGTTTAGGTGAATTTTGGTCCTCGGATGATCCAGACAATGACGTACCAGAAGATAGGCGGTATAAATATGCCGTCGATGAATCTTATGTGCGCGTAGGCGAACTGTGGCTGCGAGCGGCTGTCTGTCGTGGACTTAATCCAGTCCGCCAAAAGCTCGGATTATGGGAAACTAACTACCACATGGCCGTTAACCTAGATTCGAGTGTCAATTATCAGCAGATGCTCACTTATTATGATGACATAATGAAAAGTTTGGGCAAATCAAAGCGGCCTTATCATCAAACCCTAAGCATCGCAGCAACATCAGCGGCGGTAGCTCAACAATATGGTCATCGCAACAACCTCTATATAAAGGGTGAGTGCAAATGTAATGAAGACTTTGCCCGTGAATATCACCAACTGTTTTTTGGTATTTTAGGCAATTATGATCCAGTCTATCACGAAGAGATCACTATCAAAAATACCGCCAAAGCACTCACTCACATGACTGTTGAGCGTATACCAGATGTTGGTTATGCGGATTATGTGTTATTCGGTACCAAATACCATTATCCAGGGGAATTGGACATTCTCTATAGCCTCAATAATGGCAAAAAGGCTTTGAAACGAATACAAACATTGTCACAAGTTGCTATTTATCATGAGGAAAGCCGCCAGAATTTACCGGTTATAATCGTGCAAGGTCTGGCAGACGATCAATTAAGCGAAAGCGACATTGCTGAAATTCGTGCGGCTTGGGATTCTATGGCAGAAAAAAATCTACTTGCATTTCTGCAAGCCTACGCCATTTCCACCCAATTCCATGATCCAAGCAGGGTGAAATATTTAAGCAGCCTTGATCGGGTTACACTGATCAATAATCAATTTATCCTCAACAACGCCGAAATTGAGCGTTACAGCCTAAATCGCTACCTCAGCGAAGAGCAAGCTTATCCATTTTATCCCACGCACGATGTATTTGGTGGGCAAACGGGAACGGAGGCCGCTGATAGCCTTGATGTTTTTATCCATCACTATAATCTCGCTACAGATAATAATTATGTGTTCCTTAATGTGGCCGACGATACTTGGCGTAAGGACTGGGCTTCGGTAATCCCGAAAAAATCAACCAAACAATATGAAGTGGATAAAGTCGGAGAGTTTCTTTGGAAGCGCTTTATTGGTGATGGTCTCAAGAACTACGGGACCCTAGAGCGAACTTATGTCAACTCTCTATTGGCTACCACTCTAGATTTCGCCTATAATGTCAATTCAGATGAACCGGACAGGGTTTTCACCACTGAAGAACTGGAAACGGAGCCCGATTTGATTGCCTTGCGGACGGAATTTGCTAATCAGCGTATGACCTTAAAGGGTTTTGGCGATCCAGAACTTCAAGAGGCGAATAGACGTATCGGTTTTGCGGTTAGTTTCATTGTGGGTACACCATATATCTTTGCACAGGAGGGACGCTAGTTATGAAACGTCGTGATTTGATCAAAACTGCTTTGGTTTCTGGGGCACTCTATGGCGCTGGTGGATTGCCTGTTTTCGGCCAAATTGCCCGAGGCGCCTCTGTCAACTCGTTTCCCACCCCTAACAACCGGATGCTAGTAGATGTGATGTTGGACGGTGGGCCAGACTTCAGATATTTGAACCCTCCTCCATTTGATTCCGATATCAATAGCTTTGGCTACCGTTACTGGGAAGTGCAAGCGGCTGCCCATGATCTCCCTCGGGATGATCCAGGTGCTTGGGAGCAACGTTGGAATGATGACTATTTCCATCTTAGTGACGGCACGACCGACTTTGGTTTCCTCAAACAGGCGGAGTGGCTGAAAAACATGTGGGAGGCTGGTAAGGTAGCCATCATCAATAACGTTGTTGGTGGTACCAGCCGCGATCATGCCCACTGCCAACTGATTAAAGATCTGGGTGATATCACTGCTAGTGCTAACGACATTAATCGAGCGGGTTGGGGAGGTAAATTAGCATATATAGCGGGTGGCAACGTCCTAGCGCTCACTCGTAGCCCACGCGCCTTTTGTTTCGGGCCAGATCCGCAGAATCCAGAACAACGTAGCAACGCCAATGTTATTGCGGCTGCTAATACCCGGCAAATGCGGCTATACCATCCTTCGGAAGGGCAGGAGGCTAGTTGGAGTGGGCGTATTGCTAGGAATCTGAAGGCCTATTACGCGGCTAAGCGTCAGGAGATGGATCAGAACTCAATTTACAAGCAGTTCGTTGATATGGAAGAGAAAGCACGCCTGTTTGGTGATGCCATTGATGAGCGGCTTAGTGGTATTCCCATACCGTCTGCTATTGAGGGGCTTTATACTTCAAATAGTGGCAACGACTTAAATAATCATGGTTTTGGAAAACAGATTCGTAACCTTTACGATAGTCTAGCATGTAGTGACATTGTAAATCTTTGGGCTGCATCCCTAGCAATGGGTGGCTGGGACACGCACAAGGATCAAAAGGCGTATATCGAATCTAATCTGACAGATTTATTTGGAACTGGCAAGGCTTTTGATACCTTGTTCCAAGAAATTCCGGTTGAGGTGGCAGATAATCTAGTCATCCTAATAGGCGGTGAATTTGGTCGCCAACTAAAGGCTAACGGTGGTTACGGGACTGATCATGGCCGGGGAAGTTCCATTTTTGTCATCGGTAATCAAGTCAATGGGGGACTCTATGGAGATATGTTCCCGGCAAGTGAGTTGGATCGCTTGGACGATCACAGTCCAGACATTGAGGGACTGACTGACTATGATCATCCATTTGGACAAATTTGCGAATGGATATCGCCAAACAGCAGTGATTTTGTGTTTCCGAATCAAAGCAATGCAAAATTGGAAGCTGGGGTAGATTTGAGTCAGTTATTTGACTCTTGAACGAGTGTGACCTTCATTTTAGGCAATTCCCAAAACTAAGGTTGTAGGGGCAATCCTTTATGGTTGCCCTTGCTCTATTTATTTGGCAGCAAGTTGAAATGGCTGCGGCGACGTGGACCTGTTCTTTATCATGTACAATCACGCCCTCATTTGTGAAAGCAATCCACTCAATCCTTGACATCAAGCCACAAATTTTCTCCTTTTTTTCCTAACCAGACATCTTGATCAAACCAAACCGGTGTTGTGGTTAGGTAATTAGACGCACGAGCGCTTAGCCAGTAGCTGCCCGGCTTTTGAGCGGTGATATCAATATAATAGAGATTATTTCGTTCATGGGTTGCTGGAAAGTCTTTAATCTCACCAGCTAAGTTTGTTCTGACGATGACATAAGGAGGCTGTGTGCCTTGAAAAGACACTCTAAACCATATACGGAGGCGATGAGATTGGGATATTCTTATATGCGTCCCTAATGGCGTATTGATGAGTTCAATTTGCTTAATTTCTGTTAGCGGCTGCCTTTGCGTACTATAAAAAAGGCTTGATAATGAATCCCTTAATGACTTATGGGGATAAATATTTTCTTTACCAAGGGAAGAATAGGGGTAGCTACCGTGTCTCACGCTATTAATGATCTGATGAAAGTTGAGGTGGGGATTAAGGGCATAAACAGTGGCGATGGCTAAGGAGCCGGATCGCCCAATTCCGGCTCGACAATTAATACACACTTTTCGTCCTTGTTGAAGTTGGTCGATGATCCATTGGACACCTTTTATAATCAATGATTCAGGTATCGGATTATGTCCAAAATCGGTTAAAGCAAGGTGCTTATAGTTAATCGAAGGCGGAAAATGAAAAATAATTTTTTCAGTCAGATTAAGAACGGCCTCAAATCCTAGTTGCTCAGCGTGGTATGAGCTTGCTGCATTTCCAACGTACAAATTGGGGTAGACTTCTTTGTAAGAAACTCCCTTTTGCCATGATTCTCCTCGATGCGGATGAACGTCTAAGTAATAGTTTTTTGATTGCCGTATGCCTGCACGATAGAAATAGGTATATCGACCGGATTCTTGAAGGGTTGTTGTTAGAAAATAGGAATCTTGTGATAAAGGCAGCATTTTTTGACGAAAAATAAGAGTTTTATCGAGCAAGACATTAAGATCTATTTTCTGGATATTAGGATCAGCAGATACGACAAATGAATAAGGTTCTTTTGTGTATATTTCGTGGATAGGCGAATTGGCAGAATGATAAGACTGATCAATAAGCATAGGAGTCAACTCCCTAAATGGTAGATATAGTCAACAACCTTATATGAATGACTATATAAGGATATGCTTCAACTAAAAAAGGGTCAATGAGTATACCATATTTTACCTTTGAATAGCGAAGATACATCTCTAACTGAAAGCGTGCCCTGCTCTCAATGCGCGTACTAGCTGATTTGACTTCAATTAGAAAATTGATGTCCCTACTACGATCTTCTATGAAAAAATCTACTACATTAGGATTTGATGGTTTTTAAAAAAAAATCCTATTTCTTCAATAAATAGGATTTTTAAGATTGATAAAATCTATAAAGCTCGCTCATTATCTTTTTTTAAAAATAATTTTTTCGTCCGCTTGTTTAAATTCAACATCAAATAAATCAAATACAACTTCTCTGCCTAAGAGAACATCTTGATACGCCTCGGTTTGCATCCATGCCACGGGAGCAGTAAAGGTATAAGAATCAAGCTGTATTTCTATATTTCGCAGCGCATAGTTGACGCTACCACCAATACCTTCAGCTTGACTAAGCGTTTCAGCTACAGCAAGTTCATAGCCTAGAATAAGTCCCAAATCTTTAGGTATGAGACTGAAATCCGCACCGGAATCGACTAACATTTTAAGAGATTTTGAAGTCTTTACTTTCAGAACCACTTGATATTTAGGTTGCCATTCATGACGCTTGACGTTTTTAAATCTAACCGGAAGCAACCTCACCGGTTCAACAAAATCGCTGTCAAAAATATAATCAATAGTATATTGAGAGACTGGAAGATTATCGGTCGCCTTGGTAATTTTAAAAAGGTCTTTATCATGTACAATAACGCCCTCATTTGTGAAAGCAATCCACTCGGATTTGTATTTCCTTAACTGACTTTTATTGGAATTATACCAGTCGTTAGGAGTTTTATATTGTTTTTTCATAATTGACTCAAAATTGACTCAAAAGCTCGAAAGGAATGTGGCGCGAGCGAGTAGTATCCTCTATTTAAACACCCAATGTCAACCTTATGGTGGACTTTTTTAACCCGCTACATAAGTCAATCCTTGACATCAATCCAGAAATTTTATCCAGTGGAAGAAACTGATTGGTCGAATTCTTTCAAATTCGCAACATATTGGCTAAATAAGGTCATTTTAATTGACGACATCTGAGGTTTCTCCTTTGGGTTGCACTCTAGGAGTCCAAAATTTATTTTGGACGAGTCTAAAAATACGTCCAAAATAAATTTTGGACTCCTAAACAAGTAGGATTTTTAAGACACTTTAGGGGGCTTTTGGCTTGGGGCTTTGATGGAGCTTAATCACGCTGACATTTTAAATAAAGGCAATAAAGTTTTTTCGATTTGTGATGAGAAATTTATCACGATAAAATTATTTTTAGGATAGATATAATCTTCCCCAGATTCATCTATGATCCTTATATAATCATCTTGAGCGGCGGAGTTATCTATTAATACTTGATAAAGTTTTAATAAATCAAGATCTTCACAATCTTGATTTTGAACGCAGATTGCAAATTGTATGAGATTATCTTTCATCGATTCATTAGCAAGACGCACCATTGCTATTCCTTTAAGTTTACGCCATCTTCCAAATCCGTATTGTTCACGCAATCGTGATAATTCTCTGATTGAATTACCAATTGCAATGACTTCAATGTTGCTTATGTTTCCAATTATCTCAAAATACATACTGGCTTTAAGATTAACCTCTGATGTTTGGGCTAAAACTTATATGAATGACTATATAAATAAATATTATTGTAGTCGTTTTTCAGGTGATTTTAAAAAACATAGCACATTGACAATTTATATCATATAATGATCACCCGTTTCAAATGGGAACAACCGAAAAGGACATATCATGTTAGTCAATTATTTTCCCATATTATTATTTATCATCATCGGATTGGTGATGGGAATGGCCTTACCCATATTAGGGTTTTTACTGGGCAAACGTGAGCCTGATGCGGAAAAAAATTCACCTTATGAGTGTGGTTTTGAAGCTTTTGAAGATGCACGTCTGAAATTTGATGTGCGCTATTATTTAATAGCAATATTGTTTATTATTTTTGATCTAGAGATCGCCTTTTTATTTCCGTGGGCGGTTGTCCTCAAAGATATTGGCATGTTTGGGTTTGTCGCCATGATGATATTTTTGGCGATATTGGTTATTGGATTTATTTATGAATGGAAAAGGGGAGCACTCGAATGGGAGTAGAAGGCTTATTAAAAGAAGGTTTTGTCACCACCTCAGCCGATGCACTCATTAATTGGGCACGAACGGGATCAATGTGGCCTGTGACATTTGGTTTAGCCTGTTGTGCGGTGGAAATGATGCATGCCGGCGCCTCACGTTATGATCTTGATCGCTTTGGTATAGTATTTAGACCCAGTCCTCGACAATCTGATGTCATGATAGTGGCGGGTACTTTGACCAATAAAATGGCGACTGCGCTGCGTAAAGTGTATGATCAAATGCCAAATCCACGTTGGGTGATTTCTATGGGCTCCTGTGCTAACGGTGGTGGTTATTATCATTATTCTTACTCTGTTGTGCGTGGCTGTGATAGGATTGTGCCCGTTGATATTTATGTACCCGGTTGTCCGCCCACGCCAGAAGCCTTGTTATATGGCATCTTGCAATTGCAAAATAAAATTAAACGTACTAACACGATTGCCCGTGCGAGCTAATAAAGGTAATCTCTATGGCTGATACTCTTCAGACGCTACAAGCCGATCTACAGAAAATCGATATCCCCTTTTCGGCTGATATAGCGTTCAATGAACTCACACTGAAAGTGCCAGCAGCGCACCTTCTCAATATGTGTGAAACTTTGCATAATAAATTTGGTTTTTCACAATTAATAGATTTATGCGGTGTTGACTATTCTCAATACGGACAAACCGATTGGGAAACCAAACAAGCGACAAGCACTGGCTTTAGTCGCGGCGTCAGCAAGGGCGTCTCTAAAAAAGAGAGCGATACGCCTCGCTTTGCGGTTGTATATCATTTGCTCTCCATCGAACGTAACCAACGTTTACGGGTACGCGCCTTTGCTGAGGGTGAGCCACCGCGCATAGATTCAGTGATCAATATTTGGAACGCTGCCAATTGGTTTGAACGCGAAGCCTTTGACTTATTTGGCATTTTATTTGATGGGCATCCTGACTTGCGCCGTCTTTTGACCGATTATGGTTTTATAGGGCACCCCTTCCGCAAAGATTTCCCGTTGAGTGGCAATGTCGAAATGCGCTATGATCCTGATAAAAAACGGGTCGTGTATGAGCCTGTCAGTATCGAACCTCGAACGCTTGTGCCGAGAGTGATACGTCACGATAACCGTTACAAAGGAATAGACAATGTCTGACATTCGCAATTACACGCTGAATTTTGGCCCCCAACATCCCGCAGCACATGGAGTGTTGCGTTTAGTGTTGGAGTTAGACGGTGAAGTGGTTGAAAGAGCCGATCCCCACGTTGGGCTATTGCACCGCGGCACGGAAAAGTTGGCCGAAAGTAAGCCATTTAATCAAAGCGTACCGTACATGGATCGACTAGATTATGTCTCCATGATGTGCAATGAACACGCTTATGTAATGGCAATAGAACGCTTGGTTGGCATAAAGCCACCGATACGCGCCCAATATATCCGCGTCATGTTTGATGAAATTACTCGTATTCTCAATCACTTATTGTGGCTAGGTACGCATGGACTAGACATCGGCGCGATGACGATGTTTTTATATACGTTTAGGGAACGTGAAGATTTAGTCGATTGTTATGAGGCTGTCACAGGTGCGCGGATGCATGCTGCCTATTATCGTCCCGGCGGCGTCTATCGAGATTTGCCGGATCGTATGCCACAATATGATGAAAAAAAGTCTCAATGGCATAGCGAGGCAGACTTTAAGCGTTTAAATGCTGACAATCGTCAAGGCGATCTATTATATTTTATAGAGGATTTCACCGAGCGTTTTCCCAAATACGTTGATGAATATGAAACGCTACTGACGGAAAATCGTATTTGGAAACAACGTACTGTTGGTATTGGAGTCGTTTCCCCTGAACGGGCACTCAACTTGGGTTTTTCTGGACCAATGTTACGTGGCTCTGGTATCGAATGGGATTTACGCAAAAAACAACCCTACGAAGTCTATGACAAATTAGACTTTGATATTCCTGTGGGAGTCAATGGCGACAGCTATGATCGTTATTTAGTCCGCATGGAAGAAATGCGCCAATCCAATAGCATTATCAAACAATGTGTTAAGTGGCTCCGTGAAAATCCTGGTCCTGTGATGCTGAATGATCATAAATTAACCCCACCGCCGCGTGAAACGATGAAAGGCGATATGGAAGGCTTAATTCATCATTTTAAACTTTTCAGCGAGGGCTACTGTGTGCCAGAGGGTGAAGTGTATCAGGCGATTGAACATCCGAAAGGGGAATTTGGCATTTATTTAATATCAGATGGTGCTAATAAACCTTATCGTTTAAAAATTCGCGCCCCCGGCTTTGCCCATTTAGCTTCGATGGAAGAAATGGCTAAGGGGCACATGCTGGCTGATGTTGTTGCCATTATTGGGACGCAGGATATTGTTTTTGGGGAGATTGATAGGTAAATTACGCTGCCGGACGGGTTTTTTGTTCCCTATAGAGAAATCGGATTTTTTGAAAAAATCCGATTTTTTATGTTTCGGGAATGGAGCGGAGCGGATTTCCCGAAACTTCGTTCAACCCTCGACTGAAAGTTCCCTACGGGAGGAAATCCGCGCAATGGACGCTCCTCTGGTCAGCGAAGCTAAACAACGAAAAAACTTTTCTGGACAACTATAACAAAAAAAAATGAGCTTTTTTCTATCCAAACTACTGCCCCAACTGATATACCCAGTCAGCCTAACAATCTGGCTGTCCATTTTTGCCGGCTTATTCGCTTGGCGTGGGCACAAGCGACTTGCTGGTATTGCACTTTTTTTATCCGTCGCCCTGTTATGGGTGAGTTCCATGCAGGTGACTGCGGATTATCTATCAATTTCATTGGAGCGAAAATATCTCCCTGTTCCAATTGAAAGTTCTCCGGTCGCGGATGCCGTGGTTGTACTGGGTGGTGGCGTGGGGAGTGCAGAACCACCTCGCTTAGCACCCGATCTTAACCAGGCATCAGACAGAGTACTTCATGCCGCCCGTTTATACCGAGCCGGAAAGGCACCCGTCGTGATTGTCTCAGGGGGTGGGATTGCTTGGCAGGACGCGACAAAGCCTATAACAATACCGATGAAAACCATTTTGCAGGAATGCGGCGTACCTGCGACAGCCATCATAATGGAAACCAATAGCCTGAATACCTATCAAAATGCGCTGGAGACAAAACGCATTTTAGAGAAACAGGGCTTAAACCGTGTACTTCTTGTCACTTCGGCTTTACATATGCCCCGTGCTTTGGCAACTTTACGCAGTGCCGGTATCAACGCCATACCCTCTCCAACAGATTTTGAAGGGATAGATCGAGAACAACGGACGATCTTGGATTGGTTACCACAGGCAAATATACTTGAACGGACAACTCGTATTATTAAAGAATATATGGGTCTAGCCGTCTACCGATGGCGTGGTTGGATAAAAGAAGGCGACTAAGTATCGTCATTGACAAAAAAAACTGATAACTGATAACTGATTAGGAACTCACACATGTCAACACGTATGTCAAAACCGAATGCATCAACTTTATTATCAGAAGAATCCCGTGCAGCGATTGATCGTTGGATAGCCAAATATCCACCAGAACAAAAACAATCAGCGGTGATGGGTGCCTTAAGCCTTGTCCAAGAAGCCAACGGCGGTTCCTTGACGACTGAATTGATGGATGCAGTAGCGGATTACTTAGAAATGCAACCCATTGCCGTTTATGAAGTCGCCACATTTTATTCTATGTATGAACTCAAACCAGTGGGGCGGCATAAACTCTGTGTTTGTACCAATGTATCCTGTATGCTCCGTGGCTCTGATGACATTGTTGCCCACTTAAAAAATAAATTAGGGATTGGCTTTGGAGAAACGACAGATGATAAAAAAGTCACCCTGAAAGAAGTGGAATGTTTAGGCGCGTGTGGGGGAGCTCCGATGATGCAAATTGGGCGGGAGTATCACGAAGATCTTACGCCTGAAAAGCTGGATGAGATTTTGGCTAAGTTGGATTAATGGTTGAGTGAGGGCGCAAAAAGATGCGCCTGACTCATTTGTCTCAAAAAATAATATGTTTACAAGAAAGTATATAAAATGAAACCCTTAAAAGCATTAAAAGGAACTATTAAAAATTGGGACAATTTTCAATTGCACATACCCCAAGAAGATGATGTGATTGTAGCAAGATGTCTGGATTTTTCTGTATCAAGCCATGGTTTGGATGAGAAAGAGGCTCTTTATTCTCTGACAGATAGTATAAAGGATTATCTTAATTATGCCTTTGAGGCGGAGGCGTTTGATAATATTATAGATCCAGATGAAAAAATATTTTGGGAACTTTACCAAAAGTTAGAATTACAAAATGAAATGATAACTTTTCATAAAATGGCAGATTCTTTTAGAAAAAAAAATATAAGAGAAATCGCTTATGCCTAAGGCTATCGAGTTAAGAAAAGTCATTAAAATTCTTACACCCTATCGCATAGAATTTCATCCTAATACGGGTGGAAAACATAGCGGTAAATGAGGAAATCAATCATTTCCAGTAAAAACTCATGGTAAAAAAACCATGATTCTGCCATACGCATTAAATGGATTAATTAAAAAATTTGGGCTTCCTTCTGATGTGTTTGACTAATTATATTGAAAGTAAATCTTTTGATGAAATTGTACAAGCAACATTTGACGAACTTCGTGCTATGAGCCATTCAGAACTTCGTGCTGAAATAGAAAAGCGCAAGAAGAGTGACTTTGCTCGTATTTTTTCTGAAACTGGTGAAATTGCTGATCGTAAAAAATGTGAGAGAGATAATTTAACGCACTATGAGCCAAGCAATTCATATTAATTGAACTTTTAGGAATGATTTATGGCAAATGAACTTTGTTTTAAAAACATACACTTAGATAAAAACTGGACGCTCCCCGTCTATGAAAGCACAGGCGGCTACAAGGCTTTGCGTAAAGTTTTAACCGAAAAAACGCCACCTAAAGACATTATTGACCAATTAAAAGCCTCAGCTTTACGTGGGCGTGGCGGTGCCGGATTTTCCGCCGGTTTAAAATGGAGCTTCATGTTAGGAGTGCGCGACAAGCCGGTACAAAAATACTTGACGTGTAACTCAGACGAAGGAGAGCCAGGCACCTTTAAAGATCGCGATATTTTGCGTTATAATCCCCATGCTCTCGTTGAAGGCATGGCGATAGCCTGTTATACAATAGGCGCGACAGTGGGATACAATTACATACGCGGCGAATTTTGCGAACCCATTGAGCGTTTTGAAGCCGCCCTACAAGAAGCTTATGAAGCTGGATTATTGGGCAAAAATGTTTTAGGCTCTGGGGTAGATATTGATCTTTATGCACATTACGGTGCAGGTGCTTATATTTGTGGAGAGGAAACCGCACTGCTAGAATCCATTGAGGGCAAAAAAGGGCAACCGCGCTATAAACCCCCATTTCCAGCAGCTTATGGCTTATATGGCAAACCAACCACGATTAACAATGCCGAAACCCTAGCATCAGTACCTGAAATTATAAACAATGGTGCTGACTGGTTTTTAAATATCGGCAAACCTAACAACGGTGGACCAAAACTCTTTTCCGTCTCAGGGCATGTCAACAAACCGGGTAATTATGAAATCCCGATGGGCACACCTTTCGCGGAGTTATTAGAAATGGCAGGTGGCGTACTCAATGGGCGCAAACTAAAAGCGGTGATCCCGGGCGGCTCATCGACTCCCGTACTCAAAGGCGAGACGATGATGGGCTTGACGATGGACTATGACTCCTTAGCTAAAGCGGGCACTATGTTAGGCTCAGGCGCGGTGATCGTCATGGACGATACCACTGATATGGTCAAAGTTTTAGCCCGTATTTCTCATTTTTATTATGAAGAATCCTGTGGACAATGTACGCCCTGTCGGGAAGGCACCGGTTGGCTTGCGCGAGTGGTACAGCGTATTTATCATGGTGAAGGGCGGCAAGAAGATTTAGACTTGTTGACAGATGTGGCAGCTAAAATTGGTGGACGGACGATTTGTGCGCTGGGGGATGCGGCGGCGATGCCGGTGACTAGTTTTGTGAAAACTTTTCGAGAAGAATTTCAGTATTATATTGATCATAAAAAGAGTATGGTTGCGGCTTAATGCAACTTTTCGACGCAGAGCGTCGAGGCAGGCATTCCCACGCAGAGCGTGGGAACGAGAAAAAACGTCGATATAAGGAATATCAGGAGTGCAAGGCGTACCTTGCAACAATGGAGGGCTTATGAATTCTTATACAACAGCAATGCCTGATCATGGTGCGATAGAATCATACATACGTGATTTAAAAATAGCTGAGATGATATGCACTTCAAAACGAATTTTGATTTTATATATAATGCTGCTCTCTGTTCTCTTGAATAGTCAAAAAATAATGACTCATCTTAAATCCCAATTAGAAAGGAGCGAGACTGATCGTGATCAGTTAACGGCAGAAGTACGCAACATTAGAGATGGTTTTGTGACACTTTATGAATATCCTCATAAAACTCGTTTTATGAGGATATTTAATCGTTTTTTGGAGAAAGCCACGATTGACTGGGACGATTTTGCAGAGGAGTGTACAGTGAGTTCTGATCCTGAGATAAGAGACTTACTTCATCGAGTAGATAATGCTATTTATTATATTTGATACCCAATATTTAAAGTCAAAGAACGGATTAAAGACAATTTAAATAAAATCTTAAAGGAAATAGATTCAAGTCAGTGTACAAACCTGAGTACAACGAATATCGATCTAAACGAATTATTGAATAGTTAAATGCTCAAATGATTGTACTCAACTATCGATCATCAGTTATTACTGGTTTTAGGAGTCCAAAATAAATTTTGGACTCCTTAAGGAATTAAACGTAGAGATTAAAAGCAACTTTTCTTTGCATAGCAAAGAGGCCTTTGCCTCGCGTGGGAACGAGAAAAACGAAAATTATTTCATGATTGAAATCAGAAAAACGGATGTATTTGTTAAGTCAATGCCATTAAGTTAAGAGATATTGTAGGGTGGGTAGAGCGAGAGCGAAACCCACCTTTGTTATAAATTTCAAAGGTTTGGTGGGTGCAGCGAAGCTCTACCCACCCGACAAAAAAAGCTTAACTTAATGGCATTGATTTGTTAAGTGGATTGATGGTTTGAGAGATATTAAAGCAAATGACAACGACACCTTATGATGTAGCAGAGCATCTAAGAACACCAGAAGAGTCAGCAGCCTATCTTGAAGCCTGTCTTGAAGATGCCAATGGAGATGCCGCATTTATAGCAAAAGCTTTAGGTGATATTGCCAGGGCAAAAGGTATGTCTCCGCGCACTCTCTTAGACACAAGTTTTTAAACAATTGATTTAATTGCTTTAATCATTAAACGCGCTAAAGGGCAACCACAAGGGATTGCCCCTACAAACGAAGAACCTGCGTAAACCGTCGGATTCTGTAGGGGCAATCCTTTATGGTTGCCCTGATGTTAAAATGATTGTACTCAACAATCGATCATCACCGTAACCACTATTTTTACATGGATAAAAAAGAATGGTAACAATTGAAATAGACGGCAAACCCTACCAAGCCGAACCCGGTCAAATGCTGATTGAAATAACAGATGCCAACGGGATTGACATCCCCCGTTTCTGTTATCACAAAAAGCTATCCGTGGCTGCCAACTGTCGCATGTGCTTGGTAGATGTAGAAAGAGCCCCAAAACCCATGCCCGCTTGTGCCACCCCCGTTATGGATGGCATGATCGTTAAGACGCGCTCAGAAAAAGCACTCATAGCCCAAAAAGCTGTGATGGAATTCCTACTCATCAACCATCCTTTGGACTGTCCCATTTGTGATCAAGGTGGTGAATGTGAATTGCAAGATATGGCTGTGGGTTATGGTAAAGATGTCTCGCGTTATCAAGAAAGCAAGCGCGTTGTCTTTGACAAAAACTTAGGTCCCCTGATTGCCACCGAAATGACGCGCTGCATACACTGTACCCGTTGTGTGCGTTTTAGCCAAGAAATTAGCGGCATTCAAGAAATGGGCGCACCCGGGCGAGGTGAACATACCAAAATTGGTACTTACATCGAAAAAAATATCAGCTCAGAATTATCGGGCAACATGATTGATTTATGTCCCGTTGGCGCCTTGACTTCTAAACCGTTCCGTTTTTCGGCACGCGCTTGGGAAATGCAGCAACGTGACAGCATTGCCCCTCATGATGCTGTGGGTTCTAATATTCATCTACATGTCCGCCGCAACCAAATCATGCGCGTTGCCCCGAAAGAAAATGAGGCGGTTAATGAAGTTTGGATTTCTGATCGGGATCGCTTTAGCTATCAAGCTCTCACGGCTGATGATCGCTTAACAAGCCCCATGATCAAAAAAGAGGGTACTTGGCAAAAAGCCGATTGGGAACAAGCTTTAGCCTTTGCTGTCCAAGGGCTCAAAAAAGTGAAAGACGTAGATGGGAGTAGCGAAATCGGCGCCTTAGCCTCGCCCACGGCCACTGTAGAAGAACTGTATTTATTACAAAAACTTATGCGGGGCATTGGTAGCCAAAACATTGACCACCGTCTCCGTCAAGTCGATTTCAGCGACCAAAATGCTGCGCCGCTATTTCCCTATTTAGGCCAAGCCATTGCCGATTTGGAACAGTGCGATGCTGCTTTAGTCATTGGCTCGCATCTCCGCAAAGAGCAACCCTTGCTCAATCACCGCCTGCGTAAAGCCAGCCAGCGCGGCGCAAAAGTGATGTTGCTCAATCCCGTTGATTATGAATTTAATCTAGCAATTGCTGACAAAATCATTGCAGCACCGACGGCTTGGGTGGAAAACTTAGCTGGGATTGCCAAAAGCATATTAGACAAGCGCACATCTCTCATCCCCGCTGACATGCGTCAATTACTCGCCAAAGTCTCAGTCAATGAACACCAAGCTGCCATTGCACAAACTTTAGCAGAAACGGGACAAAAACGGACAATATTATTAGGTGATTTAGCCACCGCCCATCCAGAATTTTCAACAATTCGCGCATTGGCGGCAACCATTGCCAAATTAAGTGGCGCTAATTTAGGATACTTAGGGAGCAATACATCGGGGGCTTGGTTAGCGGGCGCCTTACCGCATCGTACTGCGGCAGGTGAGCCAGTTATTAACACCTCCGGCTTGAATGCACACACCATGCTCAGTCAAAGTTTGAAAGGCTATATATTATTAGGACTAGAGCCAGAATTAGACAGCATCAATGGTGCTGGCGCATTGACAACGCTTGAAAAAGCAGAATTTGTGGTATCGTTAAATGCCTACCAAACCCCAGCCATGGAAAGCTATGCCGATGTCATATTACCCATCGCATTATTTGCAGAAACATCCGGTACTTATATCAATGGCGAGGGACTATGGCAAAGTTTTAGTGGTGCGGTGGTGCCACCGGGAGAGGCGCGTCCAGCTTGGAAAATTTTACGGGTTTTAGGCAATTTATTTGAGCTTGACGGATTTGACTACATCGCCTCAGATCAAGTGCGTGATGAACTGCGCCCCTTAATCGGAGACAAAAAAGCTGAGACTCAAACAGCATGGCAAATCCCCGCCCGTTTAAGCGTCGATCCTGCTAACAAAGGATTACAACGTATCACTGAAATGCCGATTTACTCAGTAGATGCCTTAGTCCGTCGCGCCGGCGCATTACAAAGCACAATGGATGCTAAAATAACTCAGGGAGTGCATATCAATACCAGACTTGCCGCCCAATTGAGTTTGGCACAAGACAAACAAGTCCGAGTCAAACAGGATGAGGCACAAATCACCTTACCCGTGGTCATTGATGAACGTGTCCCTGATAACAGTGTCTTGATTTATGCGGGACAAGTTGCCAACCAAGCCTTGGATGCATGGCATGGGCTGATTGAACTAACAAACTAACGGAACGCCTGATAATGGAAGCATTTCTTTACTTGCTATTCACCTTGATGAAAATTATTATCATCGTTATACCCTTACTACTCTGTGTCGCCTATTTGACTTATGCAGAACGCAAAATCATTGGCTACATGCAGGTGCGTATCGGCCCTAATCGCGTTGGACCGCGTGGTTGGTTGCAACCGATTGCCGATACTGTGAAATTGATGTTTAAAGAAATCATCATACCTTCAAACGCTAACCGTTTCTTATTTGTGATTGCACCCATGTTAGCGATTGCCCCCGCCTTAGCCGCTTGGGCGGTCATACCTTTTGGCGAAGGAATGGTATTAGCAGACATTAATGTAGGCTTATTATACATTCTCGCGATGACATCTATCAGCGTATATGGCATACTCATTGCCGGCTGGGCATCTAACTCAAAATACGCCTTTTTAGGAACACTGCGCTCAGCCGCGCAAATTGTCTCCTATGAAATCGCAATGGGTTTTGCCCTAGTGGGCGTCTTGATGGCGGCAGGCAGCCTAAATCTCAGCGAGATTGTATTAGCACAAGAAGGGAGTATCTTACATTGGTACTGGCTTCCACTATTGCCTTTATTTTTTATTTATTTTATATCAGGCGTAGCAGAAACCAATCGTGCCCCCTTTGACTTGGCGGAAGGTGAATCTGAAATTGTCGCGGGTTTTCATGTAGACTACTCCGGCATGTTGTTTGCCATTTTCTTTTTGGCAGAATATGCCAATATTATTTTAATAGCCACCTTAGCTGCCATTATGTTCTTGGGCGGTTGGTTGTCACCTTTTCAGGGGACATTTTTAGAATCCGTATTTGCGTGGGTGCCCGGATTTTTCTGGCTGGCGGCTAAAACTTCCCTCTTTTTGTTTTTTTTCTTATGGTTAAGAGCCACCTTCCCGCGTTATCGTTACGATCAAGTGATGCGCTTAGGTTGGAAAGTGTTTATCCCTATTACCTTAGTTTGGATAGTGGTTCTCGGCGTTGCCATACTTGCAAAGCTGCCACCTTGGTTTGCATGAGGAAAAAATTATTATGAAGGATTATATTAGTAGACTATTTCTGTGGGAACTATTCCAAGGTTTGGGTGTAACAGGCAAATATTTATTTGCCAAAAAGATTACAGTACAATATCCTGAAGAAAAAGCCCCACAATCTCCCCGTTTTCGGGGGCGACATGCACTGCGCCGTTATCCCAATGGGGAGGAACGTTGTATCGCCTGTAAACTCTGCGAAGCAGTGTGCCCGGCACTGGCGATTACCATTGAAGCGGCACCCCGCGAAGATGGGACACGCCGTACCACCCGCTATGATATTGATTTAACCAAGTGTATCTTTTGTGGATTTTGTGAAGAATCCTGTCCCGTCGATTCTATCGTTGAGACACGGATTTTTGAATATCATGGCGAACAGCGCGGTGATTTATTGATGACCAAAGAAAAATTATTAGCGGCGGGTGATCAGCTAGAAAAACAGTTAGCGGCTGATAGAGCCTTAGATGCACCTTATCGCTAACGATTAAGGAGGACAAACTCATGCCATCGTTTTTTCAAACGTTTTTACTGGCGATTATGCTTGTATTGTCTATGCCAGCAGTCTCACAAGAGACTGAAAAATACTACGAAAGTGGTGCCTTGCAATTTGAATACAGCTACCATAATGACAAATTACAAGGCTTCACCAAGGAGTATTATGAATCCGGTGAACTCAAGGCGGAATATGAGTATAGGACGAACAAGTTGATCGCCAAAAAGGAATTTCGTCGGGATGGCAATTTGGAATATGAACTGAAATATGAAGATGGCCAGAAAATTGAGAAAGAGAAAAAGTATTACCCAACCGGTGAACTATTCCGTGAACATACTTTGATAAATGGCAAAATCGAAGGGCTACAAATTGACTATTATCAAAATGGCCAAAAGAAAGCACAACGGCAATATGTCAACGGTCAAAGAGATGGGAGTGCTAAGGGTTATCATATGAATGGTAAGGTGCAAGGAGATTGGCTCTTTCAAAATGCTAATCCTGTGTCCGCAACCCTTTTCTATAGCACGGGAGAAAAGTGGCTAGTACACACCCATTTTGACAAAAAGGGCCGTTTGAATGGCACCAGTAAGGAGTATGATAAAAATGGAACGCTTATGGCTCTCAGATATTACGAAGAGAACGAAATGCTCAAAAGAAGGAGAATTGGCTCTTGGTCCCGGTGGTGGTGGGAATTGTGGTATTAATTAATTAGGAGTCCAAGATTTATCTTGGACGTCTTGGACTCCTACCCAAAAAAATGCTGATTATAATGCTTTTGGGGGAAAAAATAATTTCAATGTAGAAATCAAGCGAGATCAGTTGTTTCGGGAAATCCGCTCTGCTCCATTCCCGAAACAACGAAAAGGAGGTTGAGTTCGTTTCGGGAAATCCGCTCTGCTCCATTCCCGAAACAACGACTGTAGTTGTTTCGGGAATGGAGCTCCGCTCCATTCCCGAAACAACGAAAAGGACGTTTGATATTATTAACTCCCCCAAAAGAGTTATAATCAGAAAAAATGGAAACAACTGCATGATAAAATTTACTTTTTACTTATTTGCACTCATTTTGATATTTGCCGCCAGTCGCGTCATTACGGTTAGGAATCCGATTCATGCCGCATTATTTCTCGTGTTGGCATTTTTTTCGTCGGCAGCAATTTGGCTCTTATTACATGCTGAATTTTTGGCCATTGTGCTGATTTTAGTTTATGTTGGTGCCGTCATGGTACTGTTTTTGTTTGTCTTGATGATGCTCGATATTAATGTTGCCCCTTTACGAGAAGGTTTTGTGCGCTACCTTCCAGTGGCGGCATTTGTGGGCGTGCTGATTTTAGTCGAAATGATTTTAGTCCTCGTAGGCTGGCATCAAGCGCCCCCCCCCGAAGTGGCGGCTGCCCTGCCGAATACTAAAGCATTAGGACTAGTGTTATACACCGATTATGTTTATCCTTTTGAAATAGCCGCTGCGATTTTATTGGTTGCCATGATAGCTGCTATTGCTTTAACGATGCGCCCACACACGCGAGCGAAATACCAAAAACCTGAAGAACAAGTTCGTGTGCGTCGTGAAGATCGTGTACGACTTGTAAAAATGCCATCAGAATCAAAGGAATAAAGTTCTTATGCCAGAATTACATGAATTTCTTATTTTGGGAGCAGTATTATTTTGCCTGAGTATTGCAGGGATTTTTCTTAACCGTAAAAACCTGCTGATCTTGCTGATGTGTATTGAACTGATGCTGTTATCAGTCAATATGAATTTTATTGCCTTTTCATATTTTAATGCCGATATTGCAGGGCAGATTTTTGTTTTTTTTATACTGACAGTGGCAGCAGCGGAATCAGCCATTGGTTTAGCCATTTTGGTCGTCTTATTCCGTAATAAAAATACCATTAATGTCGATGAACTTAACACTCTGAAAGGGTAAAAAATTAACGATATGCAAAATGTTTCACTTGCGATTGTATTAGCACCCCTTATCGGGGCTATTATTGCGGGACTGTTTAACGTCAGTCGGCGTGTTGCCCATTCAGTCACGAATGGTGCCGTAGGACTTTCCTTTTTTCTCTCGCTTTATGTGTTTTATCAAATCGTTGTAGCGGGCAGTGAACCGTTTAATGAGACGCTATACACATGGTTAGTCGCGGGCGGTGTTAGGCTTGAAATCGGATTTATGGTTGACTCGCTCACCGCATTGATGATGGTCGTCGTCACCTTTGTATCTTGGATGGTACATATTTATACCATCGGCTACATGCGCGACGATCCCGGCTATCAACGCTTTTTCAGCTATATTAACTTATTCACCTTCTCCATGCTGATGTTGGTGATGTCTAACAACTTCGTACAATTGTTTTTTGGCTGGGAAGCGGTTGGATTAGTTTCTTATCTACTGATTGGGTTTTGGTTTAACAGAGAATCCGCCATTTATGCCAACTTGAAAGCCTTTTTAGTCAACCGCGTTGGCGATTTTGGCTTTGTTTTAGGTATTGCGGCGGTGTTGATGACATTTAATACTCTCAACTATACTGAAGTTTTTGAACTCGCTCAAAATGGGCAATATCAAGAAACGATTAGTATTTTTTCTGGCACCGAATGGTCAATGATGACCGTGATCTGTATATTGTTATTTATTGGAGCGATGGGAAAATCGGCCCAATTTCCGCTACATGTCTGGTTGCCAGACTCAATGGAAGGTCCCACGCCCATTTCTGCCCTAATTCACGCAGCAACAATGGTGACAGCGGGTATCTTCATGGTAGCGCGGATGTCTCCGCTATTTGAATTGAGTCAAACGGCACTCAGTTTTGTCCTCGTCATTGGCGCCATTACAGCCTTTTTCATGGGCATTTTAGGCTTGGTGCAAAACGACATCAAACGGGTGGTTGCCTATTCGACGCTATCGCAATTGGGTTACATGACCGTTGCCTTGGGTGCCTCAGCTTATGCGGCGGGCATTTTCCACATGATGACTCATGCCTTTTTTAAAGCCCTATTATTCTTAGGCGCCGGCTCCGTCATCATCGCCATGCACCATGAACAAGATATGCGTAAAATGGGTGGACTTAAAAAATATTTGCCGATTACTTATTGGACCACCTTAATCGGATCACTGGCACTGATTGGTTTCCCCGGCTTTGCTGGCTTTTTCTCCAAAGATGCGATTATCGAAGCGGCACATCATGCCTCTGAAATCAGAGGAGGCTGGGAAACAACTTTTGCCTATTATGCCGTCCTACTTGGCGTCTTTATCACGGCTTTATATACATTCCGTATGTTTTTCTTAACTTTTCATGGTAAAGAACGTATGGATGAACATACCCGTGAACATTTGCATGAACCGCCGTGGGTTGTGACAGGACCGCTTATCGCCTTAGCCATTCCTTCAGTGTTAATAGGGATGTTTACCATTACGCCGCTACTTTTTGGTCACTATTTTGATGGCGCGATTTTCGTCATTCATAATCCCTTTGATCCAGAACACTATCATGGTGTCCTCAGTTTTATTGGACACGGATTCTTACAACCTCCCGTCTGGTTAGCCGCAGCAGGTTTCGGCACAGCCTATTTTCTTTACATGAAACGACCAGAATTACCGGGCGTGATAGCAGATCGTACTAAACTGATTTACAAGATACTGCTTGAGAAATACGGCTTTGACAGATTCAATGACTGGTTTTTTGCAGGCGGAGCACGCGGCATCGGTTCGTTGATGTGGCGTATTGGAGATATTAAATTAATTGATGGCTTAGTCAATGGAACGGCTAAATTCGTCGTCTGGTTTTCTGGCAATCTCCGCCAACTCCAAACCGGCTATCTCTATCACTATGCCTTTGCTATGATTTTGGGTCTCGCTGTACTACTCGGCGTGTTCGTTCTCTACGGTTCTACTTTTTGATAACTGATATGACTGATTTATCCTTACTAAGTCTATTGATCTGGTTGCCTATTTTTGGCGGCATTTGGGTACTCGCCGTCGGAGACAATCAAGGTTCTACTGTCCGCCCCATTGCATTGGTGGTATCATTACTGACATTTTTACTATCATTGCCCTTGTATTTTGATTTTGACACGACGACGGCTGCCATGCAGTTCACCGAAAAAATGTCTTGGATACCCGCCTTTGGTATAGACTATCATTTAGGCGTGGATGGAATTTCCATGCCATTGATTATATTGACAACTTTTACCACCGTTTTGGTTGTATTAGCGGCATGGGAAGTCATCCAATATAAACCCTCCCAATACATGGCAGCCTTTCTCATCATGGAAGGCTTGATGGTAGGTGTTTTTTCGGCCCTAGATGCCATTTTGTTCTATGTACTCTGGGAAGCTATGCTGATACCAATGTTTTTGCTCATTGGTATATGGGGAGGCCCTCGGCGCGTCTATGCGACCATTAAGTTTTTCTTGTACACCTTTTTCGGTTCAGTTTTCATGCTAGTGTCATTGCTGTATCTGTATTCACAAGCAGACAGCTTTGCCATTCTTGATTACCACAAATTAGCCATTCCAATGACGGCGCAGATTTGTATATTTTTGGCATTTCTTATCGCCTTTGCCGTCAAAGTCCCCATGTGGCCAGTACATACATGGTTGCCAGATGCCCACGTTGAAGCACCGACAGGCGGTTCCGTGATTTTGGCGGCCATTATGTTAAAAATGGGAGGCTATGGATTTTTGCGCTTTAGTCTGCCAATTACGCCGGATGCGAGTCGAGAATTGGATTGGCTCATTATTGGTTTATCCTTAATTGCCATTATCTATATTTCTTTTGTGGCGCTGGTGCAGCAAGACATGAAGAAATTGATAGCCTATTCTTCGATTTCTCACATGGGATTTGCCACGCTAGGCTTTTTTATAAGTTTTATGATTTATAAAAATACTGGCTCAATGGACGGAGGCACGATGGCGATAGAAGGCGGTATGGTGCAAATGATTTCGCATGGTTTTATTTCGGGTGCCTTATTCCTCTGTGTCGGCGTATTGTATGATCGTTTACATAGTCGTGAAATTGGTGATTATGGCGGAGTCGCTAATACCATGCCACGTTTTGCGATGTTTGCGGTACTTTTTGCGATGGCAAACTCAGGATTACCCGCCACCTCTGGTTTTGTGGGAGAATTTTTAGTGATACTCGCCTCATTTCAGGCTAATTTCTGGATAGCTTTTGGTGCGGCGACGATTATGATTCTTGGAGCGGCTTATACTTTATGGATGATCAAACGAGTGATTTACGGACCCGTTGGCAATGACAAAGTAGCCAGTCTGACAGACATCAATGGTCGTGAAACGTTGATTTTGACAACATTGGCGATTGTGGTGCTGTTATTTGGAATTTGGCCGGCGCCGCTGCTGGAAGTGATGCATGCGACAGTGCAGAATTTGGTGGAACATATTTTAGTGTCTAAAATTCCAATGTAAAAAAAAAACATTGAATCGCGGATTACGCAGATTTAAAATCAAAGTCAAAAGAAAAATAAAAGTCAAAAGTGATTTAGGTTTTTAATCCGTGTCATCCGCGTTATCCGTTAAATCCGCGATTCAAGGGGTTAAGTGGAATGATACTTAGAGAACGATTAATAAAAGAAATTGAACAAATGCCACCCGTGGAGTTGATAGAACCTTAGCCGCCTGCCGAGGTAATTTGTCGGATGACATCATACTGGAGCGTGAGGATCGGATATGAGAGCGTCTCATATAATTTATTGTGAGCCAATGTTAAGTATAGGATTTTTTGTATGCCCAAATTAGACATTTACCATGACACAGTCAAACGTGCCTTGGAAAAAGATAACTGGACAATCACTCATGATCCATTTTTTATGAAAATTGGAGAAAGAAAGTTATATGCTGATCTGGGTGCTGCTCGCTTAATCAGTGCTGAAAAAGGACATGAGAAAATAGTGGTTGAAATTAAAAGTTTTATTGGAAAATCAGATGTTAATGATTTAGAAAATGCTATCGGTCAATTTTTTTGATATTATCAAATCCTTAAACAGCGAGAACCAAGCAGACTCTTATATCTAGCAGTTAATGAAACTGCCTTCAATGGTATTTTTGCCGAAGAAATTGGTCAAATTGTGTTGGCTGATCCCATGTTTCGTCTTATTGTATTTGATGAGGAAAATGAGGTGATTACACGATGGATACCCGCTTAAACTATCAAACATTGATTGAAAATATCTTACTTGATTATGCTCAATATAAACCGGCTTATGGTGAAATTGAGCCACAGGTCGTATTTGACGAACCGCGTGTCCGTTATACGCTGTTAGAAATGGGTTGGGATAATAAAAAATATGTTCATGATTGCATTATTCATGTTGAACTGATTAACGACAAAATTTGGATTCAATACGACGGCACAGAAGAGGGTATTGCCACAGACTTAGTTGAGGCTGGTGTACCTAAATATGATATTGTACTTGGCTTTCGGCCGCAAAAACTGCGTCAGTACACCGGTTTTGCGGAAAAGTAGTGATTACTAAATGGGCAGGTGGCAAATCCCAATTGATTGGGCAATTGAAATACCCCATAGAATTAAAAAATGGCTTGATCAAAAAATTATTATGAACCGTTTTTAGGTGGCGGCGCCGTTTTTTTTGACATCATCAATCATTATCCGGTGAAAAATTTTTATTTATATATCTGACATTTTTTTACAAATACGATATTCACAGGCATGAATCTCCTTTCATCATTACAGATAAAAGAGGCAACCAAACCTTTTTCAAAAACTCATGAACGATAAGTACGAATCATCGAGTATGATATGCTATGGCTACGATAAGCGACATTATTGCACAAATGAAACAGAATCCAAAAGAGGTTAGGTTTAGTGATTTGTGCAAGGTATGCGATCATTTTTTTGGTGAAGCTCGCCAAAATAGTACAAATCATCGAGTGTACAAAACCCCTTGGAAGGGCGATCCACGGGTCAATATCCAAAATGCCAAAGGTAAAGCTAAGGCATATCAAGTCAAACAGGTGCTGAAAGCGATTGAAAAAATTGGAGACTGATGATGGATAAATATACCTATCGTGTCACTTGGGCTGAAGAAGATGGAGAGTACGTGGGATTGTGTGCAGAATTTCCTAGTTTAAGTTGGCTGGCTGAAACGCCAGAATTCGCTTTTAAAGGCATTCGTCAAGTGGTTGAAGACGCGGTTTCCGATATGGAAGCCCATAATGAGTCAGTGCCAAAACAGATTGCTACTAAACAATATAGTGGCAAGTTTATGGTGCGTAGCTAACCATGCTTAACTTTACAAAGAACTATGCCAGAAATCCCCTTGAACCTTGTCATATCCATGTTAGAAAAGGCAGCACCGTTGCAAAATTTTGGGTTGTTCCCCAAGTCAGACTTGCTCAAGCATATGATATGTCATCAACAGAGTTACGGGGACTATTACGGGTTGTTGAGCGAAATCAAGAACTGATTAAAAGGAAATGGGATGAATATTTTGGCACCACTTGCAAAAAAAGTGGAATTTGATTCAAACATGATGTGGGTAGAATTGAGCGATGGGCGAAAATTGGGTGTGCCGTTGGCGTATTTTCCACGCTTACTTAATGCCTCAATGGAACAGCGTCAATTGTATGAAATCAGTGGTGGCGGAACGGGACTTCACTGGGATGAAATTGACGAGGATATCAATGTCGAATATCTACTAATGGGCATAGGAGATAGAACCCAGCCGTTTTTGCAATCACAGCTTTTAGCGGCGTAACTCAACTTGAGCACCAAACAACCCCGTGTGATCGCTCTCCATGAGTCTAAAACACGGAAATCAATCATGCCTCGAAAAAAACAACCCAGTATTGCAGTAAAAAAAGCACTGGAACAGATGCAAACAACCGAAGAAACTCAATCGGCTTATCAGCCAATTTCAGTCATGCTGACAGAAGCGCAATTAAACAAATTGAAAGAAATAACCCTGTTGGGTATGAATGAGCGTTTCGCGCTTAATTTAGCGATGCGGTATGCGATTACTTACGCCAACAAGAAAAAACAACCGATGGATAAACTAAAAGGTTTCCCAAAAAAATTTGGTAATAGGCCAATTGACGTTGAACCCACCGCCGATACCATAATGATGTTGACAGAAAACGATTTGATGGATAAATCTAAAGAATTAGTTGTTTTCGGTTTAAAAGTTTTCCATGAACGATTATTTAACATTAAATAGCTTTTGTTCATAGAGCCAACATAAGCATCATGTTAGCCGGTGTGGGTTATACCAAAGCATTTATTGAACGTCTCTCCGCTCATAGCGACATAACCCCCGTTAAAATTCACTTATTAACACCTGAGGATATTTTCTGTGAAACCGAAAACTATGAAAAAGCCAGAAATGAGCTACCTCGTTTGAGTCAACTTCAAAATTTAGATTGGTCATCTTATCAATAATTTTCTATGGCAAATTGAACCGTGAGCGTTCACATTTGCTCACATATAAAGTAGCAGGTACTAACAATGTTACAGGACAACATGTCGCGAGTGGAACAAATTCGCAGAAAACACAAGAAAAGAATGGCTAAAATAGAGGAAGTGCGTCGGGCAGCTAATAGAAAAGCTGCGGAAATCATGCGGAACTTTGGAAAACCTCGTCAAGTGAAATCGATACGGCATATTCCATAAACAGCCATACATAAAGATTGGGTAGTGGTATGGGTGATGGTTAATTACACACAATAGGTTATAAATGATACTTAGAGAACGATTAATAAAAGAAATTGAACAAATGCCACCCGTGGAGTTGATAGTTGTCCAAAATCTTGTTCAAATGCTAACAAGGCACATAGAGCCTCAGCCTGCATTGACGAAGCGGGATGGCTATCTTGAAACCAGAAAAGCCTTAGCCGCCTGCCGAGGTAATTTGTCGGATGACATCATTCTGGAGCGTGAGGAGCGGATATGAATCTCTTTTTTGATACCTCAGCTTTGGTAAAGTACTTTCACATTGAAGAAGGCACTGAGCAAGTCACGGCATTAATACATGATTCCGATCATGAAGTCTGGATTTTGGGACTTGCGCGTACTGAATTTATCAGTGCCCTTTTCAAAAAATACCGGACTCGCGTTATTGATAGTGAGCAACTGGATTTGGCAATCGCGGGTTTTGAGGTGGAATATACCACTTTCAACGTTGAGCCATTGAGTCCGTCTGTTACCCGTGAAGCGGAAGAATTATTGAAAAAGTATGGAAAATATGAAGGATTGAGAACACTTGATGCCCTGCATCTAGGTGGTTTTCGCCTACTTGCAGATGAGGGTTGGGTATTCGTTTCTGCTGATGAAGTGTTATGCAACACTGCCCGGCTTGAAGGTTTCAAAGTGATTAATCCATGCAGTCAAAATGAAAGTTCAAATTGAGAATATGGCGCGTGAAAATTTAATGAGCATTGACACACCCTCAAAACCCTTTATAAAATGGGCAGGTGGCAAATCCCAACTGATTGGGCAATTGAAATACCCCATAGAATTAAAAAATGGCTTGATAACAAATTATTATGAACCGTTTTTAGGTGGCGGCGCCGTTTTTTTTGACATCATCAATCATTATCCTGTGAAAAATTTTTACTTATCTGACATAAATCAAGAATTAATATTGGTTTACCAAATCATTCAAAAAGACGTTTCAACACTCATTGACTTATTACAGGCTTATCAACAAAAATATCTCAGATTAGATCAAGCCAAAAGAAAAGCCTATTTCTATGAAATAAGAGACAAATACAATAATAAGCCTATATCTGGAATAAATAGAGCTGCACAAATGATTTTTTTAAATAAAACCTGCTTTAATGGATTATTCAGACTGAATAAAAAAGGAGGCTTTAATGTGCCTTTTGGCGACTATAAAAATCCGAAAATTTTAGATGAATCCAATTTAATGAATGTCTCAAAGTCTTTACAAAAAGTGGAATTGAAAGTCGCCGATTTTAGAGACTTAGAAAAAGTAGTCACCACAGAAGATACCTTTATTTATTTCGATCCACCTTATCGTCCATTAAATAAGACATCAAATTTTACCAGCTATAGTAAAACCAACTTTGATGAACAAACACAAATCAGCTTAGCTAACACCTTTAAAGTCTTAAATGACAGAGGCGCAAAATTAATGCTAAGCAATTCTGATCCTAAAAATGTTGATAAAAAAGATAATTTTTTTGAAACACAATATGCGGGTTTTAATATTCAAAGAGTATTAGCAAACCGGATGATAAATAGTGTTGCGACTCAACGAGGCAAGATAACGGAATTATTAATCACGAATTATCCGACAACACAGAGCTAAAAAAATGAGAAAAGTTATTCTATACCCCGGTGAAAATGACTATATTGTAGCAGAATGCCCCATTTAGATGAGCCAGATTGGAGTGAAATCACAGATATTGATCGCTTGTTACGTCCAAAATTGCCTCGTCAATTGATTCAACCTATTTTAGCGGCGTTACGTCACAAACAAACACTTCTTATTGAATATCAACCCGTTATGCCAGATGGCATTAGAGTGCGGCTCATATCTCCTAATCATTGACAAAGGCTAAACCCATTATGAAAAACCGGCAAAAAAAATTAAAATCATGATTTTATTTAATTTTGAAAATTTCATTATAAATAGTGTTGCATTTTTTAATGAGGGCGGTCATACTTAAATCAAAGGGTGTCATCGCTTTGGCGTTCCCTTGGGATTTAAACCTTGATGTTCAATTATTAATTTGAAATTAACAAAAGATTGTAATATACTCAATTTTTTTCTTCAATTAAGGAGATTATCAATGTTGAAAAAACCTTATTTTGGTTTGTTAGTATTGTTTTTAATGTCACCTTTGGCGCAAGCTGCAACTGATTGCGCGGCTGTTACGCCAATTCCAACTATTGAGTGTGAAGTTCTTGTTACTCTTTATAATAGTACGGGGTGGTGATAATTGGACAGATCACACGGGCTGGAATGTGACGAATACGCCTTGTGGTTGGTATGGAGTGACATGTAGTAGTGGACATGTATCGAAGATCGATCTGTATTCCAACCAACTCAGCGGTACTATCCCACCGGAACTAGGTCAGTTGAGCAATTTGGAATCGCTCTCTCTGAGAGCCAACCAACTCAGCGGTAGTATCCCACCGGAACTGGGTCAGTTGAGCAGTTTACAATATCTCACTCTGAGTTCCAACCAATTCAGCGGTAATATCCCACCAGAACTGGGTCAGTTGAGCAGTTTGATGGGGCTCATTCTGAATAACAACCAACTCAGCGGTAGTATCCCACCGGAACTGGGTCAGTTGAGCAATTTGCTGATCCTCTTTCTGCGGAACAACCAACTCAGTGGTACTATTCCACCAGAATTGGGTCAATTGAACAGTTTGAGGGGGCTCGAGCTGCAGAACAACCAACTCAGCGGTCCTATCCCACCGGAACTGGCTCAATTGAGCAGTTTAACGAGTCTCTTTCTGAAATCCAACCAACTCTGCGGAAAAATCCCATCAGAGTTGATGAATTTGACGAATCTGGATTCGCAGCCAAATGGTCTAAGATTACAAAACAACAACCTAATTAATACTGATAGTGTTTATGAGGCTGACTTTATTACTTGGCTTGATCAAAATTACCCTGATTGGCGTAATCAAGTGTCACCTTCATACTGTAGTTCATTACAATTTTCAGCGACTAATTACAATGTCAATGAAGGAGATGGCACCACAACCATTACCGTCACCCGCGCCAATAACGGAGCCATATCAGCAAACTACGCCACCAGCAACGGCACTGCCACAGCCGGCAGCGACTACACCCAAACCACAGGGACATTATCTTGGGGAGATGGTGACTTAGCTGACAAAACCTTCACAATAGCGATTACCGATGACGGCGATTCTGAAGGTACTGAAACTTTCACAATCACCCTAACTGATCCGATTAGTGGAGAAAATTTAGACCATGCCACCATCACTATTACCGATGATGACACCACACTCGTCACCCTAACCGAATTCACAGCGACGGCATTAGAAAATGAGATCATTGTGGAATGGCAAACCACTACTGAGCTTGATAATGCCGGATTTCATCTATGGCGAGCCACTGGTGAAGGCTGGAAATATGGAGATTATTCAACAGTCATAAGACTAACAGAACAACTCATGCCAGCCCAAGGCGACTTTAGCGTCTATTCTTATAGAGATGCCGATGTCGAAACGGGAGTCACCTATTATTATGGCTTAGAAGATATTGACTTAAATGGTCAAAGTACTTTCCATTGGAGCTTGATAGATTCTGCGACGGCAGAGTGATGCCTCGATGCTAGATTTAGTACAACTAATGGATGACAACGAATATTTTGCTTTGAAGGTTTTTATTCGTTGTCCTACATTAGATGTACTCACCACACCGACAACAAAAACGCCGTCCAAAGAGTTTAAAGTAATGAGAAATCCGATTTTTTAAAATAGAAGGTAAAAAACCATGCAATTTGAGGATTACTTTTATTTTTTTGAGGATGAAATTCGTCTCAAAGGACATCGTATCTGGATAGATGACGTGGTAAACTACTACCATCAAGGATACAGCCCCGAACAAATCGCTAGTGAATTTCCGGGATTAAAATTAGAAGTCCTTTATGCAACGATTGCCTATTATTTGCACAACCAAGCCCAGATAGATGCTTATATAACACAGCTCAAAGCTTGGCGGGAACGGCAGTATCAAACCGCACGGACTAATTCTATGATGCACCGCCTTAGAGAACGTGTACAGAGGTCACCATGAAGGTTCGCTTTTTGCTCGATGAAAATATGGCACCTAAGCTGAAAACGGTCAAAACCTTAAATAACTACAAGGATTATATTTAAAAAAGGATAAGTCAAAACAAAATCGCAAATGACGCAAAGTTTTGTTTTTATTAGAGCCTTAAACTCAAATAGCCCTCCAAATGCTCAAACCCCGTTTTTATTAACTTCTGTTTCAAATATTTTGTTTTGACTTATCCCTTCTTAAAAGCAATCCGTGTAGTTATTGTTTTTTTGTTTTGACTTATCCCTTCTAAAAACTAATCCCTGTAGTTATTGTTTTTTTTTGTTTTGACTTATCCATGCTTACCTACGAGCCTTGTAGTTATCAATTATTAAGATATAATAACAAATTTGAAATGAATCAACATGCAACCAAAACAAGTCAAAACACTAATAGAAACCGCCCTAGCCGGCGCACAAGCGGAAATCAAAAGCGATGATAATACCCATTTTGAAGCCATCGTTATTTATGAAGACTTTGCCAACAAAAGCACCGTAAAACAACATCAAATGGTCTATGGAGCACTAGGCGATAGCATACAATCAAACGCGATCCACGCCCTCTCTCTCAAAACCTACACCCCACAAGAATGGGAACAGACACGCAAAAATGGATAAGTTACTGATTACAGGTGGAAAAACACTCAATGGAGAAGTACGCATTTCTGGTGCTAAAAATGCGGCTTTACCCATACTCGCAGCGACTTTATTGGCTGACACTCCCTCCTACATTAGCAATGTGCCCGATTTACGAGATATTACCACCATGATGAACTTGCTAGGAGAGATGGGGGGCAATTTTACCGTAGATGATGAAAAAATTGAAGCTAATAATAGCAATATCCATGATTTTACCGCCCCTTATGAAATGGTTAAAACCATGCGGGCTTCCGTTTTAGTTTTAGGACCATTATTAGCCCGTTTTGGAAAGGCGCATGTCTCACTGCCAGGGGGATGTGCCATTGGAGCACGCCCCGTCAATTTACACACCCAAGCTTTAGCAGCCATGGGGGCTGATATTCGTGTTGAAGGCGGTTATATCACAGCCCAAGCTAAACGCTTACATGGTACAACTTTATGTATGGATTTAATCACCGTCACAGGTACCGAAAATCTGATGATGGCGGCAAGCTTAGCCGACGGTGTCACCGTGATTGAAAATGCTGCGCGTGAGCCAGAAGTCGTCGATCTCGCTAAATTTTTAAACCGCATGGGAGCACGTATTGAAGGGGCAGGTAGCAGCACCATACGCATTCAAGGAGTCGATAAATTATATGGTGCTCGCCACCAGGTTTTACCTGATCGCATTGAAACGGGCACCTATTTAGTGGCGGCAGCGATGACGGGTGGACGGGTTAAAGTTAAAAACACCGATGCCAGTTTACTCGATGCAGTGTTACTGAAATTGCTGGAAGCGGGCGCAACCATTAGCAGAGGAGATGATTGGATAGAATTGGACATGCAAGGGCGGCGACCTCGCGCCATAGATATATATACTGCCCCCTATCCAGCTTTTCCGACCGATATGCAAGCACAATTGACAGCCATGAATGCGATTGCCGATGGTGTGGGCATGTTGACCGAAAACATTTTTGAAAACCGCTTTATGCATGCATCAGAATTGCAACGTATGGGGGCTAATATTCGCCTAGAAGGCAATACCGCTATCGTCAAAGGCGTTGAGCGATTGCAAGCGGCACCTGTGATGGCGACAGATTTACGTGCTTCAGCGGGATTAGTATTAGCCGGTTTAGTGGCAGAAGGCGATACCTTAATAGATCGTCTTTATCACCTTGACCGAGGTTATGAACGAATTGAAGAAAAACTCACCCAATTAGGGGCACAAATTCGCCGTGTCTCGGAATAGAATAAAAAAAAAATGTTAAAAATTGCACTCTCTAAAGGTCGGATTTTCAAAGAAACCTTACCCTTGTTAGCGCAGGCGGGCATTGAGCCCATTGATGATCCTGAAACGTCACGCAAACTCATTCTGGATACTAACCACGATGATGTGAAATTGGTGATTATTCGCGCCACAGATGTGCCAACTTATGTAGAATATGGAGCAGCCGATGTCGGCGTGGCGGGCAAAGATGTGTTACTGGAACATGGAGGCAATGGATTATATGAGCCTGTCGATTTACAAATTGCCCGTTGCCGCTTAATGGTTGCAGGACCAAAAAACGCGCCACCACTCCGCAGACGCTATCGTATTGCCACCAAATATGTTAAAACGACTCAAAGCTACTACGCTGAAAAAGGGGAACAAGTGGAAGTCATTAAATTGTATGGCTCCATGGAATTAGCCCCATTAGTCGGCTTAGCAGATCGCATTGTGGATGTGGTGGATACAGGAAATACCTTACGTGCCAATGGCTTAGCACCATTAGAACCTATTGCTGACATCAGTTCACGTTTAATCGTCAACAAGGCGGCGATGAAAATGAAACACGCGCAAGTTAAATCTCTGATTCAACAATTGCAAGTGGCTGTTGAACGTCAAAAAAATCCTATTTCTTAAAGAAATAGGATTTTTCACCAAATGTCAAAAAAATAATATTTGCATGTAGGGGCAATCCCTTGTGGTTGCCCTTATGTTTTGGGAGTTGCCTTATTCCTTTTTTTTTGATTACAATATAAGCTCAATTTATAAAAGTGCAAAATAGATATGCTTCAAAGGGGCTAGGGCTTCTAATACTTATGTTGGCTTAAAAAAAGCCGGTTTCAAAAAACTCAAAATTTATTTTGGTTCTTGGAATGAATGGTCCAGATACCCGAAATTACCCATTGAAGAGGATCCAAGATAAATCTTGGACTCCAACAAGTTTAGGAGTCCAAGATTTATCTTGGATTCCTAACTAGAGGAAAAATAATGAAATTTGCCAATATATCTGCGATCACTTGGATAGAACTTTGGAAAAAAGTTCAACCTTATGCTGAAAAATCTGATAATGTTGAACAAGTGGCACAAAAATTCATCGACGTCATATACGATGAATTTGAAGAGTCACTTGCTTTAGCAAGACTTTTTCTCTCTGTGCCTTATGATGATCTGCCAACATTTAACCGAAATTTTGTGAAAAATTTAGCGGGGCAATTGAATATTGAGTCGGAGCTGACAAGCACGACGCCTGTTCTTTCTCTGCTAGGCACTCGTGGGAACGAGCCAGAATGGAATGATCGTCGGCAATCACAAGGACATTTAGGCATTCCTTTGGTTTCGCCGGAATTTGTAGATACAATCCCTATGGTTTCTAGGCTTTTGAATCAACTGGGATTAGGGTTGGACTGGATAAGTATGCCCAATGAAAAATTCAGTATACAAACACAATCGCAAACACAATTGGATATCACTGGCACTTTTTTGGTGCAAGATGCCAAAAATGATCGAAATGCTCAGAATAGAAGGATCATTCCTATGCAAGATTTTGTTGCGGATTATAACGTGAAAACTGTTTTTGGTTTTGGCGGACGATATCTTGTGGGTAAGAAAAGTGTTATCGCTGGTATCTTTTTTTCTAAAGAAACCTTAACGATAGAAACGCTCAAAAAGCTTTCCCCTATTATCAAGCCCTTTAAAGTCTCTACTATGAAGTTGTTTAAAAAAAATAAAGTCTTTTATTAGGTTAACCAATACCTTCGCCAATTGAATTGTATCGGGAATTTCGCTGCGCGGATTTCCCGATACCGCGTAGAGTTTCGGGAAATCGTACCTCATTCCCGAAACAACAATCTTGGACTCTGGATTAAATTTATGCACATACATCTTGATCCGGTTGGTGGAATCGCTGGAGACATGTTTGTTAGTAGTATTATAGATGCTTTTCCTCATATGGAAAATGCACTGTATAGCACGATTAAGAAGCTTGATATTCCGAAAGAAATCGAAATAGCTGTCAAACCTTATACCGATGGAATATTGACAGGAAAGCGTTTTCATGTCGATGGCTTTAAAGATGAACATCAGGCACATTTTCCAAATATTCAAAATAGGATATTGAAAGCCAAATTATCCACTGAAACGACTGAACGAAGTATTGAAATATTTCGGATATTAGCCTTGGCAGAAGCCGAAGTTCATGGGACTTCTGTCGATAAGGTTGCTTTCCATGAAGTGGGTGCTTGGGATTCTATTATTGATATTGTTTCAGCCGCATTTCTGATTAGCAATCTCTCTGTGAAAAGTTGGTCTATTGGTGAATTGCCTTTAGGAAAAGGCTTGGTGAATTCTGCTCACGGAATGCTCCCAATACCTGCACCGGCTGTCATCTCTATATTATCTGGATATCCTGTTTATTCAGATAATATAAAGGGAGAACGTGTCACGCCTACAGGTGCCGCAATAATCAAACATTTGTCGCCTGAATTCAATTATGCAAGCTTGCGATTAAAAAATCATGGGCATGGGTTTGGCAGTAAGCGATTTCCTAATATTAGTAATATACTAAGGAGTTTAGTCTTTGACTATTCGACGCATAATGATGAATCCATTGCTTTAATTAATTTTGAGATCGATGATCAATCGCCTGAAGATTTAGCCGTCGGTTTAGAACACTTACGTGAGTTGGATGGCGTGATTGACATTTCTCAAAATATGTTGATGATGAAAAAAAATCGTGTCGCCACTGGTATTCAAATATTAGCTGAG
>JSZA02000058.1 GCA_000785145.2 Candidatus Thiomargarita nelsonii | reverse complement strand
TTTCCGTCGCGTTTTCCCCCGATGGCAAAACCGCCTTGTCGGGCAGTTGGGATAACACCGTGAAATGGTGGGACTTATCCAGCGGGCGCGTCATCAAGAGCTTAGAAGCACATTCCTCATATGTATATTCCGTCGCGTTTTCCCCCGATGGCAAAACCGCCTTGTCGGGCAGTTTGGATACAACCACTCGCCTATGGAATCTCGAAACCGGTGAAGAAATTATCCGTTTAGTAGGGTTTGACGATGGTGAAGGCGTTGCTATTATGCCTCAACAGGGTAACAATGTCGCTTCTCCAAAGGGAGAGAAATATATTAATGTCAGTTTTGGTAATAGAGCAGTAGGCATTGAAGGATATGAAAAATATAAAAAATTCTACCACCGCCCTGATATTCTCAAACTGGCATGGCAAGTCGGAGATGCAGAACGTGCGATTGCTCTAGCTAATCAAAAAACGCAAGTGGCTACGGTGAGTCCATTGATACCCCCTCAAAAACGCTTTGCCTTAGTGATTGGTAATTCTAAATATCAGTATTATTCCACGCTGGACAATGCGGAGAATGACGCGAACAAGTTAGCTAAAGTCTTGCGTACACTCTGTTTTGAGGTGACCTTAGCAACTAACCTTAAGCTCCGACAAATGAAAAAGGTGTTTAGACAATTTCGTCAAAAACTCCGTCAGCATAAACAAGCCGTTGGATTATTTTACTTTGCTGGGCATGGTGTTAGATATGAAGATCATAATTACCTCATACCCATCGGCGCCAATAGTGACTTGATGCAAGAATGGAAAGCCATTGATGTCAGTCAAATTAAAGAATGGAAACAAGAATTAAACACAACGGCGATGAAAACCGCCTATGTCTCAGACATGATGAAAGCCGCCGGCAATCAAGTCAATATAATCTTACTAGATGCTTGCCGTAATTTACCCTTTACCAAAGTGCGAGGACTGCGAACGGGGCAAATGGCGCTGCCAAGTGGACTCAATGGAGAAAAGGCGAACTCAGGATTCCTAATCGCCTACGCTGCTAGTCCGGGTGAAGCCGCTGCTGATGGAACAGGGGATAATAGTCCGTATATTGAGCATCTCGTCAAATGGATGCAGAAACCCAATATGCGTCTCGTTGATATACTCAGGAAAGTGCGAAAAGGGGTGGAGAAGGATACCAATGTGCGACTCGTTTTGGCCTAATTCTTGCATTCGGATGGATGGGAAGGCAAGTTAAATAAAGCCTACTTACACAATTAGTATATGTGTATAAAATTTCTTATATGGTGTGAAAGGATTCGCCTCCCCAGGCAAACTGGGAGAAAGCAATGACCGGTGGTTAGATGTTTTAACTGTCAGTGCAAGGTCTTCAAAGCTCATGGGAGCAAGCGTTACGGAGAGGTTGGAAAGTTGTGGAAATTCCTTCCATATTACAAATGGTAAGGTGAGCAGTTACAGCACCTTATCCTGTTGAAGGTTTCCAGGTAACATACAGAGCATGATGTGCGACTCGTTTCGGCCTAATTTACTGATTACGTTCGGATTTACGGGAATAAATCACAATTTAAATAAAGCCTAGATACACAATTTATGTGTATAAAATTTCTTGTATGGTGCGAATTGGAATCGCCTCCCCAGGCAAACTGGGAGAAAGCAATGGCCGCTGGTTAGATGTTTTAACTGGCAGTGCAAGGTCTTGAAGCTCATGGGAGCAAGCGTTACGGATAGACTTAAAGTTGGTGGAAAGTCCTTCCATATTACAAATGGTAAGGTGAGTAGTTGTAGCATCTTATCCTGTCGAAGGTTTCCAGGAAACTTAAAGCGTGATAATTGAGTAAGGTCGGTCAATGTAGTCAAAGGGTGAAAGCTCGGAGACACAGGTTTTTAGGGGGTGAGATGTATCGTGGTCTCATTTCGTTTGCCCAATACGCCCGATTATAGATATTATCTAAGTCCGCAGGTAACAAACATATAAGAGAAACGAGGAAAAACGATGTCAGTAAGTCACTTGCTGGATTGCAAGAGGAGAGCATGGAAATGGTCTTAGCGACAGCATCGGGTAGGATAGAGTGGGAAGCCAACGCCAGTTGAAACTGTCACATTGGGATACTGGATATGCTGATTCACTCTCGGTTTTGTGTTAATATTGAATTCTTATTAAGCAATGGGTACGCTCACACAGGTACTAATAACGCGAGGTTCACACCTAAATTATGGAAACTCTTCAACAATCATTGCGTGAAGATGGTTCCCTCTCCCTACCATTGGAGGGGGCGACCTCTCACAGTGCAATAGATAAAGTTCATACGGTTAGCGGGATACGGCATTGTCCCTCCTGTTTTAAAACGATAAGTTCACCGGACATGCGTTTATGGGATTGGGATGAAATCATCTGGGGTAAAGTGCGGCGATTAGTTTTTAACTTGCAGAAACGAATTTATAAGCTTACAAAAGCAGGAAAGTACAGAAAAGCACGTAGCTTAATGTACCTATTACAAAACTCGTATTATGCGTCATTACTAGGAGTCCGTAAGGTAACAACGGAAAACAAAGGTAAAAAGACTCCTGGAGTTGATAAAGTTAAAGTAACTACGCCAAAGCAGAAAATGAAGTTGGTGGTTGATGTCCTAGATACAATACAAAAAGGGTGGGATAAATACGAAGCCAAGCCGGCCAAGAGAATTTATATACCGAAGGCTAATGGCAAAAAGAGGCCCCTGGGTATCCCAACAGTACTGGACAGAGCAATGCAGGCAGTTACTAAGTCTGCACTAGAACCATTTTATGAGGCAAAGTTTGAATCAGCAAGTTATGGGTTCAGACCTGGTATGGGGTGTCACGATGCTATTGACAAA
>JSZA02000049.1 GCA_000785145.2 Candidatus Thiomargarita nelsonii | reverse complement strand
ATCCTAGAAAAAGTGGAAATTGAATAGTATTTCGGAGCCCAAGATTCGTCCAAGATAAATCTTGGACTCCTGACTAATAAACGAATTTTATGGTTCCCACGCGCCTGCGTGGGAACCATAAATTAGTTGTACTAATGTGTGCTTGTCTTATCTCTCTCTAGCGTAGGGTGCGTACTCCGCACAAATAAAGATGCCTCATTAATGATTATGGTGCAGATGACGGTGCGTAGGACGCACCCTACGCTTGCTTGAAATTTTCAAAATATGAATATGACATCATCTTTTATAAAAACACTGTTAATCATCCTTAGTATTAGTGGATTCAGTATGAGTTGCAGTAGCGTTCTAGAACAGCCAGCAACACCCGAAAGCAATATCAGCACTGCCAACACTTCAAAGCCATCTGAAAGTACTAAAGAGCGAGCTGATAATCATAAACATCACTCTGAAGTGGAAATTGAAGTTGTAAAAGTCAACACAAGAGGAACGAGAAACTTAATCGGAACCTGGCGGGGAAAAACAAACGACCAAGAAGTGGAGATTTCGCTTTGGTTGGGAACAAAAGCGAAACTTTTTACCAATGCCAGTCTACATGGCGTAAATGTCAGCAGTGTTCTCAATGTAGGAATAATAGAGAAGCTTAAGAATACTGTCAATGTACGTGGCTACGCGATTTTTCCTGATGATCAATGTGTACAAAGTATTGAAGGAAGCTTGAACGATTTTCCATTTAACTTCTCTAAGTACAAAATCTCTGAAAAGATGCGTTACAAATCGTTGATAATCAAATTCACTGAACTAAAAGGCTATTCTGATAACTGTCAAAAATTTCTCCCAACTACATTGATAGCGTTACATGATGGTAGCAACATCAACCAAATGAACGTGACTTATCTCTTAGATAAGAATAAGGAAATAACAGGCACTTTCACCCGTGTTTCTGCTTCGCCTGAAATGTTGACATTAATCAAGAAAAATCCGCTAACTCTTTTAGGCACTCCCATGAATCTGATGAATAAACCAACGAATCAGGAATTAAGCTTGATCAAGAATCCTAAGCTAGCGAGGGAAAGTTTGTTAAAACAATTTAAAATTCCTTGTGATGAGCAAGCGGCAGAAGCTATTTGGGTGATGAAGCAGCATAATATCAAAGAAATTAAGACGCTTGTCAATGCGGACAATACTGTTGAGGTTACGTTCCAGATGTGGGAGGGCAAGCAAAGCTTGGGGATCAAAACACTGACCAAGTCTGATAATATTGACTGGGAATATGTATCAATGTCATTTAATGAAATGGCAAATAAACAGAATTGTCGAAAAGCAAGTGCTGTCCTAAATTATTTCCAAGCTTTGGATGCAGGGCAATTCAATACGACTACTGAACTCGCAAATGACTTTAAATCCATTGAAGATGTCAAAGACTTTTATCTAGTTGATATGAGTGGTGTTGATAAGATCACATACGCTGGAGATTCAATGTATTATGGTGCAGTCGAACGGGTATTCGGCACAACGACGATCTATTTACCTGGCGATCTTACCAGGCGTGTGCTTTGGAACATGATTGGACAAAGTCTCAAGATTGTTAATACTGCCAAAAATTCTAAAACAGGTCAAATAGAAGAAGATATTCTCAGCAAACCGCAAAACGTTATTTTCAGAAGAGATAAGGTTCTCAGTCAAAAACTCGGTACGGATATTTGGAACTCTCGCCATCATGGTAAAACTGAGCCGAGTGTATGCATTCAGTGGGCTGATAAACATCATATTAACACCTGTGTCAAATGGTCTAAACCAACTCAAGCACATCGCTACTATCTGACTAAAGACCTTGAGGCTGCTAAACGTTTGTTTATGACTATCTCACCTAATGCGAGAATGATTAGCTCCCGTGTGGCATCAAGCGTTGAAGGGAAATGTATTTCAAAGGTCTTTTGTGATTTGCCAGGAGGTGATTATCTTAACGCGATTTATGAAGGAGATATTGCTAGGGTGAGAAAACTGGATAAAAAATATTTAAAATCAGTGAATGATATTGCTGACCATCTATCTAAGGACAACATAATCTTAAAAGGATTATTCGAGCTAATGATGGGCAAAAGTCATCCGTCGCTCTTGTCTCCCTTAGCGGTGGAATACATGCATGATTACAAACACCGTCCAAAACGGTGTTTTAAACCCGGTGCTCAAAAACTGACACTCAATACAAAAACCGACACATATATTACTTATGATTTGTATGGTAATAAGATGTCAGAATTCGGCGGCATCCCCTTATCTGGTGAATATTTGATTAACGCTGAGTTTGTCAACTTATGCAAAAATATTTGTAGGGTTAGAAGTTGGGGGACTGCCCTTTCAAGTAATCTTGTTGTGATTTCAAGCATACCAGCTATGAGGAGAAAATATGATTGTGATAGCAAAGAAATCAAACAGTTTGAGAAAAATTTGATTTCGATGCAAGCATTAAAACACAGTGGCTATAGAGTTTATTATCGACGCAATTCTCCGTGACAAATCTATAGTAGTACAACTATTTTGATAAATAAACGAATTTAAAAACTAACCCTTTTTCTGAGGCAACTCCCAAAAAATAAAATACCAAGGGCAACCATAAAGGATTGCCCCGAATGGGTATATTATTTTTTGTGAGTTGCCTGAGATCAAGGTTTTTTACTTAATACAGCCAAAATTGAATGATGAGATTATTGAGCAGTTTATATAATAGCCCAAAAATGAGGTGCTACACATTTAATTGAGATCGATGTTAATTAAATCCGGCCATTTTTTCAATCAAAAAAGGCCAAACTTGAATGACTTTGTTGATCTCTCGTTATTCAAATTAGGAGTCCAAAATTTATTTTGGACGAGTGCTGCGCGTTCGGCTCGTCCAAGATAAATCTTGGACTCCTGTTATCTGATTTTTTTCAAACACAAAGGAGATAGTAAAATGAAACTGAGTTTTTCCCTATTTCTACAAGCCAGCTTAGTGCTTGTAACGATAACAGCAAACGCCGCCGATTTTAGAATAATTGCTGAAAATGGCAAGCAGGCGGCAGATTTTCCATCTGATTCCACATACCAGGGGCTGGAAAATCCCGTTATCAGTGGCGGTGGTCATATTGCATTTATGGGTGCTGCAAGAAGCGTTAGCCCAAATTCTACAACCCAACACGCGGTTTGGTCAGGCAAGCCTGGTCAATTAAAGACCGTGATTAGGGAAGGTGAATCACCTAATGGATTTATAGCAAGTACTTTATTTAGCCGTGCCGACTCAAAAACTTTGGTTATTTCTGATTCTGGCTCGGTTGCCTTTAAAGCAAAGATGGTTGGTTCTAAAACGGGTGATGCCATTTTGGCGAGTGTTAATGGTACTACTTTTGGTATCATTCAGGTGGACGAGCCTGCGCCAGGATTGCCTGTGGGCAGCACTGTAAAGGGTATTAGTAATTTAGCGTTCACGGATGCGGGCTTGGTAATTCAAGGAATAGTAATTAGCGGAATGACATTTCAATCAGCGATTTGGTTCTGGAACAATAACTCCTTGGAGTTAGTCATTTCTAGCGGAGATGAAATCGCCGATTTTTACCCTGAATGCACTATCAGCGACAATGCTTTGGCTTCCTTCAGCTTAACTTTGGATATTAATCAACAAGGAGAAATACTCTTCCTTGCTTTTTTAGATTCAGATGATAATGAAGTCGTTTGTCCTGGTGTAGGATTATTTACTTGGAAGGCTGGTGTATTTAAAAAAATTGTTGTGGAGAATGAGATTGCACCGGGGATGCCAGTTAATTCTTATTTTTCTATCTTGAGTCTTATGAGTTTTTTTACGACAGCTAATATTAATGACAATGGAGATGTATTATTTCCTGCTACCGTTAAAAACGGAAATTCAAATAAACTGGATGGCTGGTGGGTAGCACGTAAAAATGGTGAGATTGAGCCCATAGCTTTTTATGGCGAAACACTACCAGGATTTCCAAATGAATCCATGAATGTGGCTCCAGGGTTTGGAGCATTTTTAGGAGCATTTGCAGCAATAAATGACAATGCTTTTTCTGTCGTAAAGACCATTTCATCTGTCAGTTTATCTCCCGTTGGTGAGGTGATTCTAGTGGGTCCACCTAAACAGGCAGCCAGCTACTCAGATTTTAATGAGCTTGGGGAATCACATTTGAAATTACTCGTACACCCTGAGTTTCAACCACCTGGTTTTAGTCCTACGTGGTATTTCAAGGAAATCGGTCAACCATTGATTAATAATCAAAACACAATTATTTTCTGGGCAGGGATCAGGGATGCCTTGGATTCCAGAGCTTCAATAAGAGGCATTTGGCTTGGTAATGAAAATGCTGAATTGCGCTTACTCTTAGCAGAAGAACAAGCCGTCGAGATTGGTGGAGAAAGTCAAACCTTCAGCAGAATCGATGATATATCAAAAGAGATTAGTTTAAGTGGTAGCTCCAATCAATTTAATGACCAGGATCAATTGATATTCACGGGCACTACTAACCTTCATCAGCAGGCAATATTTTATTATGGAATAAATGATGAACCTGTTGAGCCCGATGAGCCTGATTGTATAGCAACTTATGAAACAGATGGTTTCTTAAATATTCCCTGTGTTAGTGTACCGGACACTAGCTTGATGTATGAGGGAGAAATGAAATTAAATCCGTTTTCTGACCCACTTGCTTTTGAATTAACACAGGTACAAGAAAATGGAGAAACCTCAATCACTAATGATTGTGTTACAAGTTATCAAATAGATGGTACATTAAGTATTCCCTGTGTCACAGTACCTGATGCATCTGGTGACACCGTTATGTATGAGGCGGAACTGAAACTCATTCCATCATCTAACCCATTGGCTTTTGAATTAACGGGGGCGCAACAAAAAAATTAACCGCAAACCTACGGGGAGACCAATACCCCGCCGGTTAATTTTTCGTATAATTTACAACGTCATGGGTATGGTTCTCCTCGTAGGCCTGTCCCGACGTAAGGAGGGAACTTATTTTTAGCCTTAACTTAATGGCATTGCTTTTTAGAGCAGCGGAAATTTCCACTCTGGTGCTGAAATCGAGCCGTCGTGAAAAATCCTATTTTTTCAAAAAATAGGATTTTTAAGCCGGTGTCGGTATCAATTAATGGCATTGGGTTGCAAACCCCGTCCAGCACAGAATTCTTTTGATTTGTCCAATGGCTATTTACTCAGATAGCGACGAGCTATCAGGTATTTTTAAAAAATGGGTGTTGACATTGTTGCGTAACAAGTAATATCATACGCCACGCTTGACTGTGACTCTGTGCAGTCAGGCGACAATATAAGCGTTGCCCTGTTTACTGACGGTAAAGATTCGGATGATAACTTGGAAAGACTTTAGTGTTCCAGTGCTAACGGTTCTTCTAACACGAATGCTACCCGAAGAATAATATTTCGGAGTTCAAGATTCGTCCAAGATAAATCTTGGACTCCTGACTTAGTACTGCACAAAGATCGCACCATTCTGGGTTCCAAACGCAGAGCCAATTAGGCAACTCCCAAATAATAGGGTTGTTGCAAAATAAAAAAGTCGGTTGATGATAAATGATATTTCTCTATAGATAAAAATATATTTTATATTTAATAAAAAATAGGTATATAATGAATAACATATATGCCAAAGTTGAATGATGAATTTATTGAGCCGTTTATATAATGGGGACATAGCTACTGTTACACATTTAATGATTTTATCAATGCTTTTAGTAAATTCGGATTGGCTATCTATTCACCTCACCAATGCCATTAAGTTAAGGGCAACCATAAAGGATTGCCCCTACGCCAATGGCATTGATTCACCTCACGCAAGCCTTGAGTTTATTAGGTTCTGTCTTTTTAGCCCCATTTTTAGTACAAAATGCAAAGCTATCTTTGTAAACTTGCAGCAAATTGCCCTCAATATCCTCATTATCAAAGTATTGAGAAATATCCACATTATCACCTGGAAAAACAATCGCCTTGACGACAAAGACCGGTTTGAATCGCTGTGGAAATTTCCCAAATAGTAATAACCCTGCCAAACGAAGTAACGAAGTAAAGTCAGTCTCTCCGATTTAAATCACGATAAGCAAGCCTTTATCTGTTTGAATATTTTCTGTCAAGGGGCTGATCGGTGGTTTGACAAAATCAGAAGCGACATTGGAAATCAATTGATTTAAGCGTCGAATGTCTTTTGAGCTTAAACCCGTTATTTCTCCATTATTATTGATCCCGATAATGATTTTTCCCGGACCATTGCGAGCAGTTCGGCGGCGATAGAATCCGCATTGGTGATATTTTGTTTGAAGTGATATTGACTATCCTCACCTCTAGCCAATATTTGTTGTAATTCAAATAATGTCATTTATGACTCTCCTTTGCACAAAGAACGCACGCACCATTCGGGCTTCCAAGATCAGCAGATGGAGCCTACGTGCTCGCTGTCACAAGCGGAGAAAAGGCTTGCGGGCGGTGCAATGATATTGACACCGGTTTCACTTCCCGTGTAGGAATGTGGGAAATAAATAATTCTCTTAATTCCTCTAAAATCTCTGGTGGTGGATTGCCTGATAACCCAAAAGCAATCATTCTTTCCGCCTCTCTACAATCCTCAAAATTCAAGGCAAGACTCGCGGCACTTCTAAACAAAACCGAACGTGTTGGCTCAATGTCATAATCATTTAATAAAAGCATTGCCGCTTCACGCTCATATTGAAAGGCTTGATAAGAGAGGGGCGATACTTTTTCTAATTCACCTTTTATTCGAGCAATAAAAGCTGATTGAGCAATCTCCATGGCTTTTGAATGTAATTCATTCACTTTGTCAGATTTTTTCATCTTTTAACAACCTGTAACATTGGAGTACCAAATTCGATAATAGCAATATAAGCAGGGAGTTTTAAGTTATCGCTTTGCTTTGTCTGGTTGATTTTTTGTTCGACTCTTTGAGTCATTTTGTTTTTCTTTCCCTTTAATATACCGGAGATTTCTAACCTTGCTTTATCTTTAAAGGGATAATCATCTCCTTTATCTCCTAACCAAAAATCAAATCCTGTTCCCTTTTGGGATTGCCTAATGACTTTGTAATCAGTTAATTTTAATTTTAAGTTAATAAATGACGAATTGAACGTTCCGTTACTTCGTTTCATAACCGCTCACAACCGCATTATCTAATGTTAAATGACCAGAAACATTACGCAACGTTTTTTCGGGTGCTAAAGTCGTTACTACCACGAAAACGATTGATAACAAAACCAATAATGCCTGCGCGGAGCGTCCGGCAAGTGCCAATCATCCACCCTATTCTCCTATGTTATGATTTTCGTTGCAGGACGCGGAGCGTCCAGGCAGGCATTCCCACGCAGAGCGTGGGAACGAGAATATTAAATAATATATTTTTTCGTAAGCGTAGTCAATATATCATTTTTATTTTTCCACTCAGATAGTGAGGAACTATCATATATTTAAAGGGCTCATAGTCATGTCAATAAAAACAAATTAAAAATTTTTTGCCTTTGTTGTTGACATAAAGCGTAACACGTCTGTAGAATATGTCCGCGTTTGATGATGAGACAAACGGGCAACGTCCAAGCAAATCTTTATATATTTGAAAAAAAATGGCTCTGTCTTATTACGTTAAGCGTAACAAGCTTTTTGGAGTCCAAGATTTATCTTGGACGAGCCCAATAGCAGAAAGTTTAGGTATTGAGGTTAGGCGTTCAATGCGTCCGGCGTCTAACTAGAATCCACAGGGCGTGGGAGAAAAAAAAGCAATGAAAATATTGACGGCGGTAGTGCTATCAGTATTAGCGGTTAATGCTCTGGCAGCAGACTACGATTATGTTGATCCGGGTGATTATTATTACATCAATGGATGGGGAGACAATCAGTCTGTCATGGTGGTAAGAAAAATGGGTTATAACCAGCTCAAAGTTAGGGACCTTAACACGGGTGAAACGGAGATTGTAAATGCTTCTAAATTGTTAACAAAATCGGAACTCGGATCCGAGGAGTTCGTAAATGGTGTGACTGGAACGGCGATTGGGATAGGTATCCTATATTGCTGGGCAAATCCTGGTGAATGTTGACACCTATCCTGCCGTTCGAGCGGTTGATGCTTAGCGGTAACGAGGGTAGGGTGCCGCACAAATAAACGACAATGACATCAGTCAATTAATAACATTTAAATGGGTTAATCGTCCAGCCGACAGTTTATCAGGGACGTCGGCTGACGTATATCTATTATCAGCTTGATACTCGATGATCAAATTAAAATATTTTAGGAGGATAAATGAATGAATGCAACAAACGTTAAGGCTACTTTATTAATATTAATTACGGGAGGAACATTGCTCGTCAATGTAGTGCGATATAATTCAACAAATGATAGGCTTGATAAGCTGCGTGAGATAAAGAGGGAAATAGCTGAGCAAAACAGGGAAATAGTTGATCATTGCCTTCCAAACTGTTTCAAGACATATGAGGAAAAACCGAGGAATAATTATGGACATCCCGTTGCTGCTATCTCCGCCGTTCCGTTTGCGCCTGTTGTTGAAGGAGCTTGGGTTGATAAAGGTAAGATATGGAAGGATTGGTCAGAGACTGTGTTATTAAATCATTTGGGAAAATCAGTCGCAATTGAGTCTGTTCGCACTAAGAGTATTCCATTTTACTCGACGGCAAACAGGAATGTCGTGCTTGCGGAAGCCCTACCAACGGGTAGTTCTGGGGCTTATTACATAATAGGGGTGACTGGAAAAGATGCTCATGTCGTATTGGACGGTAAAGGTACCCCAATACATAAGATGAATGACTTGTTGGGCATTTCCATCGATTCCGCCAAGAAGGCAGAGTCTTATCTAAAGTTTTTTGTGTCAGCGATCTCCATCAGCAATGGAATATTCGTTATATTGGATTTAAGCCCTGACGATTTGTCTCAGCAAACCTTAAAGGAATTTGGACTTAAACCGGTATTCGTATACGCTGAAAAAGAAATAGGCTGGTGGATAGACGCGGGTATGATTTATGGAAATAATATCTATGACAGTTCGTTTCTTGTTCAGCAAGATGGCAAGGTTGAAATAGTCAGTGACTCACTCAAGGGAAAATTGTCTTTTAATTATTGGGTTGTTATGGATGAGAGTCGACGATTGTATAAGAAAGCAATAACGCAAAACTCAAAAACTGAAAAAAAGCAGGGAGACTCTGATTAGTTTTTTGTAGGGTGGGTAGAGCGATACGAAGTGGCGGGACGCCCAACCCACCATTGTTATAAATTTCAACGAGTTGGTGGGTTTCGCTCCGCTCTACCCACCCTACAAAAAAAAACGTATTTATGCTTAACTTAATGGCATTGATAAGTAGGGTGGATACGCTATCGCTTAATCCACCCTACAATTAAAAAGGGACAAGTCTACTGAAAAATTCATTTTTTCCTCAAAAAAAACAAGAACACCGAAACAATTATTGCGTAACACGTTATAATCTTTCCACCACATTAAAAATTCAAAATTCTTAGGAGATTATAATGACAGTTGCAGATTTATTCAAAAGATACATGGCGCGTACTAATTTGAGCGATGTTGATCTGGCTGAAAGAATCGGTGGCGTGACACGAGAGACCGTTTATCGTTGGCGTACTGGCACGATCAAAGCCCCAAAGTACGACAAAGTCATAAAATGCGCCGAGATATTCGACTTAACCACTCAAGAAAGGAGTGAATTTTTCATGGCAGCGGGATGGCCTGACCCCCAAACGCAAGTGTTTGCACCTCAAGGCAGTGTTGATAAAAATGCTGAGCCCATCGTCGGGCTCACAACGCGCCCAATCATTTACGCCCGTGATTTTTTTGGGCGTGATGAGGTGTTAAAAAGATTAGCTAATGCTTGGAGGCGGGTGCCCCTAGAACATGTAGCCATTATTGGTCCTAAACGGAGTGGTAAGACTTCACTACTCAACTATATCATGGATATGCATAAGATGGAGAGTCCACGACGTAAGGGGCAAAAGGACTGGTCCACAGTCGTGAAGAATTTTGTTTATGTGGACTTAGCCAATAAACGAATGCAACGTTTAGACTATTTTTTTCGTCATGTCCTCAATAAACTGGGGCTAAAAAAACCAGAGCCTTGTGACTTGGATATTTTTATAGAGACAGTTGACGAGCAAGTAAAAAGACCCAGTCTTTTTTTATTAGATAATGTTGATAGTGGGTTCAACTCGCCTGAAATGGATAATATATTTTGGGCGGGTATGAGATCACTCAATTATGGGGCAAATGGTCAATTAGGTTTTTGTGTGACTTCACATCTCTCACCGAAACAATTGGAAGAACGCAGTGGTTCTGAATTCTTTAATATATTTGAGCATAATGAGCTAAAAGCCTTCACCGAAGAAGAGGCGCGTCAACTCATCGGTGCGGCGCTTTTTTCAGAAGAAGATACCAAGTGGCTATTAAAAAATAGCCGTCAGTGGCCAATTTTACTTCAAGAACTTTGTAAGAGTCGGCTCGACGAAAAAGATTGGAAAAACGTGGGGAAAGCAAAAGTAAAAGAGTATGAGTATTTGTGGACAAATACTGATACCTAATCTTAATCGTCCAAGATAAATCCTTTTATAGCTGAAAAATTATCATGTCTTTAATATCATCATCTTTGCATAGCAATCCATTATTAGCCAGTACACAACTGCTTTTTTGGTTGCTTTTCCGCCCGTCAGCTTGGCAAGCCTTGGTCCAGAATATTGATATTAAACTCTCGCCTGATTTTGCCTTGTACAATCTCAATTTTGAACAATGGCGACATCCTTTGTTGCAGCGTTTATTATGGATATATGTAGCTGGACCTTTGTTTATCGGAATAATGGTTGGATTATGGTTATACTCATTATCATGGTTATGGGGAACGCCAGAACCGAGCATTACGCCGCTTAAGGGCGTGATATATACAATGACCTTATGTTTTGTGAGTGGCGTGATCAGTGGCATTACGGTATCCGTCGCTTTTAGTTTTGTCGCCAGTATGGTCAGTAGTTTACTGATAGGTTTATTTTTTTTTTCAGGAGAATGGCATAGTGAGGCTGTTTTATCGGGTATTTTTGCGGCTAGCCTTGCCAGTAACGTTTTAATCGGCTTAACGAGCAAATCGTCCTTAAAAATAGGCAGCATTTTTATCAGTTTACTGGTGACAAATGTGATACTGATGAGTATCCTCGCTCTCGGCTCCGTTGTTATTTCTTTTCCTTTTCTTGATCCACAAGTGCTCGTTTTGACTTTTTGCCTCATTTTTCTGCTTGGTTTCACTTTGCAGAAATGGAAATTGGCAGGGATATTGGGTGCCATATTTTGGATAATAACAACTGTCTTAATTAATATAGTAGAGCCAGATAACTTAATCAAATCTGTGACAGGTAGCCTTTCAAATGGCGTATTTTTCACTTTACTATTCGCCTTACCTTACCTATTGGCGCGTAAGATAGGGAGGACTTCCTTATCTGGTATCGTAGCCGGTTTATTGAGTTGCTGGAGTGTTTATACCTTTTTTTTTATGTTGAAGCAAGATAGCCCGATCTTTTTATTATTGAGCTTAATCGCTTTAGGATTGGGTTGGTGGCGGCAGATATGGTTAAACAAATCGCTAGATATTACTGGCTTTTTTCAAGCAAACTTTTTACAAGGTGTCATTTTTGAGGGGGCTAGTCAAGTCAAAGAAGTGACGGCAGTAGATGACCAAAAAATTGAAAATCCTTATACGCTTGTCCCTTTACGTGGACAAACTCAATTGTTTGTGGGACGTCAAGACGTGAGTGAGCGCATTGAAAATTTACGACAGAATCAACATAGTTCTCCCATTTTGCTTTATGGACAACGGCGCATGGGCAAAACGTCGCTGATATTGCAGCTCAGTCAAATGTTGCCTGATAAATATGTACCACTATTTGTTGATTTTCAAGGGGCAGCGACCGCAACAACTCACAGCGGTTTTTTATACCAAATTAGTCGTGCTATGAGGAAGTCTGCCCGTGAAAATCGACAGTTTCTTTGGCCAAAACTTAGCATCGACGCATTAAAAGACGATCCTTTTACTGTTTTTGACGAATGGTTAGATGATATTGAAGACAATGTAAAAGGTTATAGTTTTTTAATTACTTTTGATGAATTTGAAGCTTTAGAAGGTGTTTTCAAAAAGGAACGTTTAGATAAAGATTCAGTCTTGAGTACATTTCGGCATATTATTCAGCATCGTCCACGCTTCAAAATTTTGATGGCAGGGGCTTATCGGTTAGAGGAATTTTCGGATTGGGCTCACTATTTGATTAATGTTGACACCGTTCACCTTGGTTACTTAGGTGAGGATGAAGCCAAACAATTAATTGAAAACCCCATGGAAGATTTTTTGCTCGAATATACACCAGAAGCGACACAGCGCGTTTTGACGTTGACTCGTTGTCATCCCGCCTGTTTGCAAGCCTTGTGTAAGGAGATTGTGCTTTTAAAAAATCAAGAAAATACAAAAACCCGATATTTGGCACAAAAAGAAGATGTCGAGAAAGCCATCCCCAAAACGTTGGAAATTAGCAAATACTATTTTCTTGATATTATTGAAAAACGTAGCTCCGCCGAAAAAAAACTGTTGTCTTTCCTCGCCAATAAAGGAGAAGGGGCGGAGATAAGTCGGGCGGTATTGAGTGAGCACTGTGAGAATATTGATGAGGTTTTATCAAATTTGGTAGAACGTCAGCTTATTGAAGAAACCGCAGACGGTTTTCGTTTTCAGGTTGAATTGATTAGGCGGTTTTTTAGTCAACAGGGGAAAAATTGAGTACAACGGATTGGGGGATAGGATAACCCTTTTATTTTAAATAGAATAGAACAATCCGTTTATTCCCCAAATCAGTTGTACTATATGATCTGGATATTTCGGCTTTCCTGCACTAGTATTTTGTCAATTTTGTTTTGTAGGGTGCGTCCTACGCACCAGAGATGCCCCTGTGCGTAGGACCAATGCCATTAAGTGGGCAGATTAGCCCATACATGTAGGGTGGATTAAGCGATAGCGTATCCACATGATTTATATATAAATATCGGTGGATACGCTGCCGCTTAATCCACCCTACATGAGCTTAACTTAATGGCATTGGTGCGTAGGACGCACCCTACATTACCCGTCAAAACCAAGTTGACAGAGTACTAGTGCAGGAGGGCGGAATTTTAGTCAAAAGGAGAAAAATTCAAATGAAATTGATTAAAACGATTGTATTAACGTTAATACTCGTTATTTCGGCAGCGGGGGCGGAAGAAATTTCTCCCCCTCAGATGGATGACGCTACCTTATTAGAGTATGCGCTGCAACTACAAAAAAACCAGCATGAACTGTTTGCGGGAGCGCAGGGTGTTCTGGTGGTGAAAATAGTACCAAACTCGCAAGCTGATCAAAAAGGCTTGCAACGAGGTGATATTATTGTTGCCTATAACGAACAACCAATGAATTCTGTTGAGCAACTTGTCAATTCACTGCAAGCCAATGCTGCTAAACCGCATGTTGAATTGCGATTGATTCGTGCGGGTGTTGTGCAAAGCGTTGTGTTGCAAGGGGGACGGATTGGTATTTCTTTAAAAGATATAATGCGTCATGAATTGTCTTATCCCAATCCCGCTCTTGAGCGTTTACAAGAAGAAGGGGAGAAAGCCTATTACAAATCTAATTACCAAACAGCTTTAGAAAAATGGCAAACAGGCTTACAACAAGCGCGTGAAATAGGTGATAAGCGTTACATTAGTCAGTTTATTGGTAACTTCGGCGTGGTGTACATGGATTTGGGACAATACCGAAAAGCCTTGGATTATTACGAGCAAGCTTTGGCTATAGCCCGCGAAATCGGTGACAAACGCGGGCTTGGAAATAACCTAAATAACCTCGGCTTGGTGTATGACAATCTTGGACAATACCGAAAAGCCTTGGATTATTTCCAGCAAGCTTTGGCTATATACCGCGAAATCGGTGACAAACAGGGGGTTGGAGGTAACCTAAATAACTTCGGCATAGTGTACATGAAGTTGGGACAATACCGAAAAGCCTTGGATTATTACCAGCAAGCTTTGGCTATAGCCCGCGAAATTGGTGACAAACGCGGGGTTGGAAGTAACCTAGCTAACCTCGGCGTGGTGTACACGAATTTGGGACAATACCGAAAAGCCTTGGATTATTTCCAGCAAGCTTTGGTTATATTACGAGAAATCGGTGACAAACGCGGGATCGGAAGTAACCTAAATAACCTCGGCTTGGTGTACAAGAATTTGGGACAATACCAAAAAGCCTTGGATTATTTCCAGCAAGCTTTGGCTATAGACCGCGAAATCGGTGACAAACAGGGGGTTGGAAGAAACCTAAATAACTTCGGCATAGTGTACATGAAGTTGGGACAATACCGAAAAGCCTTGGATTATTACCAGCAAGCTTCGGCTATATTACGAGAAATCGGTGACAAACGTCTCGTTGGAGCAAACCTAACTAACCTCGGCATGGTGTATGAATTGGACAATACCGAAAAGCCTTGGATTATTTCCAGCAAGCTTTGGCTATAGACCGCGAAATCGCTGACAAAGGCGGGGTTGGAAAAAACCTAACTAACCTCGGCGTGGTGTACAAGAATTTGGGACAATACCAAAAAGCCTTGGATTATTACCAGCAAGCTTTGGCTATATTCCGCGAAATCGGTGACAAACGCGGGATTGGAAGTAACCTAACTAACCTCGGCGTGGTGTATGACTATCTTGGACAATACCGAAAAGCCTTGGATTATTTCCAGCAAGCTTTGGCTATATCCCGCGAAATCGCTGACAAAGGCGGGGTTGGAAAAAACCTAACTAACCTCGGCGTGGTGTACTTGAATTTGGGACAATACCGAAAAGCCTTGGATTATTACGAGCAAGCTTTGGCTATATCCCGCGAAATCGCTGACAAACGCGGGGTTGGAAGTAACCTAGCTAACCTCGGCGTGGTGTATGACTATCTTGGACAATACCGAAAAGCCTTGGATTATTACCAGCAAGCTTCGGCTATATTACGAGAAATCGGTGACAAACGTCTCGTTGGAGCAAACCTAACTAACCTCGGCGTGGTGTATAACGGTATTGGACAATACCGAAAAGCCTTGGATTATTTCCAGCAAGCTTTGGCTATAGACCGCGAAATCGGTGACAAAGGCGGGGTTGGAAAAAACCTAACTAACCTCGGCGTGGTGTACAAGAATTTGGGACAATACCAAAAAGCCTTGGATTATTACCAGCAATCTTTGGCTATATTCCGCGAAATCGGTGACAAAGATGGGATTGGAAGTAACCTAAGTAACCTCGGCGTGGTGTATGGCTCACTTGGACAATACCGAAAAGCCTTGGATTATTTCCAGCAAGCTTTGGCTATATCCCGCGAACTAGGTGACAAAGATGGGATTGGAAGTAACCTAACTAGCCTCGGTGTGGTGTATGGCTCACTTGGACAATATCGAAAAGCCTTGGATTATCACCAGCAAGCTTTGGCTATATCCCGCGAAATCGGTGACAAACGCGGGGTTGGAAATAACCTAGCTAGCCTCGGTGTGGTGTATGGCTCACTTGGACAATACCGAAAAGCCTTGGATTATCACCAGCAAGCTTTGGCTATATCCCGCGAAATCGGTGACAAACGCGGGGTTGGAAATAACCTAGCTAGCCTCGGTGTGGTGTATGGCTCACTTGGACAATACCGAAAAGCCTTGGATTATCACCAGCAAGCTTTGGCTATATCCCGCGAAATCGGTGACAAACGCGGGGTTGGAAATAACCTAGCTAGCCTCGGCATAGTGTACGACAATTTGGGACAATACCGAAAAGCCTTGGATTATTACCAGCAATCTTTGGCTATAGCCAGCAAAATAGGTGACAAAAACGGGGAAGGTACCAACCTAAGTAACCTCGGTGTGCTGTATAACGGTATTGGACAATACCGAAAAGCCTTGGATTATTACCAGCAAGCTTTGGTTATATTTCGCGAAATTGGTAGCAAACGAAAAATTGAAATTAACCTAAATAACCTTGGCGTGGTGTACGAGAATTTGGGACAATACCAAAAAGCCTTGGATTATTACCAGCAAGCTTTAGCTATATCCACTAAAATCAATCGAAAACCTGGCATTGGAAGTAACCTAGGTAATTTTGGTCTGTTGTACATGAAGTTAGGACAATACCGAAAAGCCTTGGATTATTTCCAACAAGCTTTAGCTATATTCCACAAAATCGGTGATAAATTCAATGTTGGAAAAACCATAGGTAACATAGGCGTGTTGTACATGAACTTAGGACAATACCGAAAATCCTTGGATTATTATCAACAAGGTTTGGTTATATCCCGCGAAATCGATGATAAACATGGGATTGGAATTTACCTAAATAACATAGGCGTGCTGTACGGTAATTTAGGACAATACCGAAAAACCTTGGATTATTTACAGCAATCTTTGAAAATTAAACGCGAAATCGGTGACAAACACAAGGAAAGTTCTGACCTAATTAACTTCGGCATGCTGTATAATAATTTAGGACAATACCAAAAAGCAAAGACTCACTTTAAAGACAGCATAACCCTTCTAAAAAAATTAGATGTTAAAGATTGGAAGGCGTTTCGTGGGTTAGCTTCTACAGAAGTCAAACTCAATCAATTCGATGCCGCCATTACCCATTATGAACAAGCCATAGATCACATTGAAAAACTACGTGGGGGGCTAACAGTCAAAGAACAAAAATTGTCTTTTATGCGGAATAAATGGCAGGTATATGATGAGCTGCTCGCACTATTGCAACTGCTTCACAAAAAACACCCTAACAAAGCCTATGATCGTAAAGCCCTACAAGTCTTTGAACGCCAACAAAGCCGCATTTTCCTAGAAGAAATGGGCAAAAGCGGCGCACGACGTTTTGCTGGTGTATCCGAGGACATTTCACAACGAGACAGAAAACTTGAACAACAAATAGTCGCTACCCGCAAAAGTCGCATCGAAGCCCTTGCTCAAGGTAAAGACGCTGAACCACATCGTCATCGGCTAGAAAAGTTACAAGCTGAACAAGCTGATTTTGAAAAAACACTACAAACAGATTACCCAGCTTATTACGCCCTAAAATATCCCAAGCCCGTCGCTTTGGAAAAATTACAAAAGGACATATTACAGGCGGGAGAACTCATGCTCATCTATAACGTGAGGGAAGAGAGCACCGACTTGTGGATAGTTGGCAAGCAACATTTTGCTCTATTTAGTCTCCCTTTGACAGAAGAGCAAATGCAACAACAAATCACCGCGTTTCGTGACACGGGCGTAAAAGCTATGATCAGTGAAATCGGCACGGCTAAAAAGAGAAAATTAAAAGGCATCCGACTTAAAACACACCTAGAAAATGCAATTGCAAACACACTACCTGATTTTGTCGAAACCAGTCATACGCTTTATCAGCAATTGCTGCCAGATGCCGCCCGTGAGCTAATCGTCAAAGTCAAGCCAGACACGCTTTATGTCATCCCCACAGGTGCCTTGTACACTTTGCCCTTTGAAGCCCTTGTCACTGTCCCTGATGAACAAAAGCCACATTATCTAATACAAGACAATGCGATAGCCTATTTATCCTCGGCATCTTTGCTCAAAACGCTACGCGATGCACAACAACGCCGTGACACCGAAAAGCGGCAAGCTTTACTCGCCTTTGCTAACCCCGTTTTTCCACAAGAAAATTGTGAAAACTGGCCAAAAAATCACACAATTGACAAATTACGCACCCGCGCTTATCAGCAATTGCGAGGCGGTAAGGGTTGCTTTCCTGAGTTGCCCAGCACTGAAAAGGAAGCGCGAGAAATTGCTAAGTTATTGAAGGTTAATCCAGACACGCAACCTCAATCCCTTCATTTACGACAAGAAGCCTCAGTAAAAACAGTGTTGCAATTCAACGACAAAAAATGGCTAGATGATTTCCGCTATATCCTGTTTGCCACCCATGCCGTTTTGCCAGACAAAGTTAAGCACATTGAACAACCTGCCTTAGTCTTATCAGATGGTTATTTGAAAATGGCGGATGCCTTTGGATTACAAATGAATGCCGATTTGGTGAGCCTATCCGCCTGTAATACAGGGCGAGGTGAAAATACCAAAGGTGAAGGCGTTCGGGGTTTAACTCGTGCATTTATGTATGCGGGTACGCCAGCCGTGTCCGTTTCTCTTTGGACGGTAAACGATTGGGCTACTCAACAATTAAATCAAACTTTCTTTACCCAATTGCAGAAAAAACGCCACTTAGCGGAAGCCTTGCGCCAAGCTAAAATAGCGATGATTGAAGGTAAGGTGGTCGAAAATGTACTCAAGGAGATTTATTCTCATCCTTATTTTTGGGGAGGGTTTGTCGTGTTTGGGGATGGCAGGTGATATGACGATTGAGGCTCTACGAGTACAACGAATGCCTCACACCTCGGTAAAACCGTCAACACTATTTTACGTTCGTAGTAGGCGATTTATCGCCTACTCAAAAATGGGATAACCTAAAAATGAATCAAAACGATAAATACCTTAATAATGAAGTTGAAAGCGATAACAGTGAGCTTGAAACGATTACGGCGCCTTTTGATCCCACTACGATTGATGTGAAAACGCGAAATCCTTCTATTTATAGCATTATGCAGCGTATTCAACATCAAGAAATTGATTTAATGCCTGATTTTCAGCGTCAAAGAAGCTTATGGGATAGTAGTCAAAAAAGTCGTTTCATTGAATCCCTGCTACTCCGTATTCCTTTGCCGGTTTTTTATGTCGCATCAGACAAAGATGATCGTTGGATTGTGATAGACGGTTTGCAACGTCTTTCTACTTTGGATGAATTTATTCCCACTGGAGACGAAAAAAACGAAGAAAAATTTGTCCTACAACATCTTGAATTTCTAAACCAATTTGAAAATAAAAAATTTTATCAACTACCGCGTGGTATGCAAAGACGGATTTTAGAAACCAAACTGGTTTTTCATATTATTGAGCCGAGTACACCTAAAAATGTGACTCGTACTCTTTTTCAACGCTTCAACACCTGTTTCGTTTTAAAGCGATTAAAGGCTTAATCACTGACATACTTGAGGAATGTTCACAATGATAACTAAATTTTATCTCCACAATTTTAAATGTTTTCAAAATCTTGAATTAGAATTGTCCTCGTTAAACTTACTCTCTGGTTTAAATGGCATGGGCAAAAGCACCGTGTTACAGAGCCTTCTTTTACTTCGTCAATCACACCAACATCGTGAAGACATTCGCCTAAACGGCGACTTAGTTGAATTAGGCTATCCGCAAGACGCATTTTATGAGAACAATACAGACGATATTATGCGGCTTGGATTGAATGTATCCAATCACACCATTTTAAAATGGGAATATGATTTTGATGCCTATAAAGATATATTCAAGCCACGATCAACACCTAACTTTTCAGAGCTTGAAAATGTTGCTTTGTTTAACGATAAATTTCACTATATCAGTGCGGATCGTTGGGGGCCTCGTGTTTGGGTGCCTCTCGCTGACCATGAAATCCATCATGGAAATTTAGGCAAAAACAGTAAATATACGATTCATTACTTGGTGGAATTTGGTGATAAGCCGCTGCCAAATCCAGAGATTCCCCATAAAGATGGCTCTAAGTCAGATTTACTGACTCAGACAAAAGCGTGGTTGGATGAAATTTGTCCGGGTACACAGCTCGATGTTGAAGCAATTAAAGAAGCAGACATTGGCAAAGCCGTCTTCTCATTTAAGGTGGACTATGGTATTACCCGTAATTTTAGGCCGACCAATGTGGGTTTTGGTCTCAGTTATACCTTGCCAGTCATTGTCGCGTTATTATCCTTGCCAAAAGGAGGGTTAGTTCTACTTGAAAATCCAGAGGCTCATTTACACCCACGCGGACAAACATTGATGGGAAAACTTATGGCACAAGTGGCGGCGGCGGGCGTACAAGTGATTGTTGAAACTCATAGTGATCATGTACTTGATGGAATCAGGGTTGCAGTTCGTGATCCTAACTATTTACTTCAGCCAGAGCAAACACGTTTTCACTACTTTGGGCGCGAAAATGGTCAAATTCAAGTCACAACACCTTCGATAGATGAAGAGGGTCGCCTTGATAATTGGCCGGCTGGTTTTTTTGACGAATCTATCCATAATTTGGCTGCTTTATCATCGCGTTCCCACCGTGAACGAGCCAAGGAAATAATATGAAAGCTAAACTGGTTTTCAATGATCTTTCTATAACGCCTGCCAAAACTGAATCTGAAGCCAGAAAATGGTTTACTGAGATGATAACAGCGGTTGCGGATTTGATAAAAAATGGAATCTGCACAACAGAAATCAATTCTAACATTAATCTTGATGATTTTCTCTTGACAGATGATTATGGCTTTATAGAATGGAAAAATGATGACAAAGTCAACCGCGATACACGTTTATTGGCTTTACGACTTTTAACTCGAAAACCGGTTCAAGCGAGTTTACAAGCACTCGAAGATGACTTCGCACGTTCAGAATTCAAATTAAAAGAATACCCCAACATTGAATCCACCGCATTAGGCGTTGCACTTTTGCATGATGGTATCGTTGTTAGTTTGCCTTCAAAACGGCTTTGGTGTCAGTCTCATATTGAGATTATACAAAGATTGTACAATGAAAATTTAGAAAATCCAGAAGAGACTTTTTTTAGAGTCAGGCAAGTATCCCGCCCTAATCATGTAGATATTGTGATCAGAGATTGGCGACGTAGTTTAAGTCAACACATTAAAAGTGCTAGCGAATTGGTTATGCAATGGACTTCTGCATTTCCCAACTTAGATATGTGTGAGGAGTATGAACAAAAAATGTTGCCCCATTTACATGGCACAACGCTTAAATCTGTTTTAGATAAACTTTGGAAATTGGATGAAACTTGTGAGCTATGGAAAAAAACTAAGGAACAAGAGCCTACCTATTATTCAATGTCTGCCAATCCTGAAAGCCCGGGAACGATGAACATAAAAGAATTAGCAGAGATGCGTCTTTCTAGCTGTCCTTATCAAGGTTTACAGCACTTTAAAATGCACTGTCGTATTCAAGCAACCAATGCCATTAAGTTAAGAGGGCAACCATAAAGGATTGCCCCTACAAACCGTGATTTCTCGTAGGGGCAATCCCTTGTGGTTGCCCTTAACTTAATGGCATTGATTCAACCAACAGGGTTTCGCCTTTACTGGTTGGTAAATAGCGAATTATACAGAATGACGATTTGTTATATTGGGCCACATCTTCCCACTAAAAAATATAAGGGGCAATGATAAAATAGTCCCTACAAACTAATGCATATTTCTAAAAAAATTAGGTGCAGGAAATTCTTGGATAGCGTTTGGTGGGTTAGCTTCTACAAAAGTCAAACTCAATCAATTCGAGGCCGCCATTACCCATTATAAACAAGCCATAGATAACATTGAAAAACTACGTGGGGCAGTAAAAGAACATAAGTTGTCTTTTATGCGGGATAAATGGTTTGTATATGATGATCTGATCGCACTATTGCAACAGCTTCACAAAAAACACCCCAACAAAGGCTATGATCATAAAGCCATAGAAATTTCTTTGGGATGTGAATTCTCAGGCGACTCAGCACTTAAATCAAACTTTCTTTACCCAATTGCAGAAAAAACGCCACTTAGCGGAAGCCTTGCGCCAAGCTAAAATGGCGATGATTGAAGGTGAGGTGGTCGAAAATGTACTCAAGGAGATTTATTCTCATCCTTATTTTTGGGGAGGGTTTGTGGTGTTTGGGGATGGCTTATGATATTTGAGTTGTGATTAAAATGATTGGATTGACTGTGATGCGTTTTATCACAGTCATCATCTTAATCAATTAAATGACTTTTTCGGTAATTGTATCGGCTTTCCTATTTCCAACGCATCACGCAATATCCGAGCCGGCTGCTCACTCTCAGCAAGTGGTGCTATTTGTTGGTAAGCCTCAAAAGCCCATTTCCTCCTCTCCTGTGCAGCTAACCAAAACGCTTGCACCAAAAAACGAGGCATTTCGGGAATACGGCTATCCGTTAATTCATGGGGATATTTTGGTGGCTCAGACTTGTCAACAACAGCAAAAGTATAATTTTCAGAGCATTTTTCTTGTGCATCACAAACTTTCAGATCATAATCTCCCACCGCTGTCAAATCCAAATCAGGCGTTTTTATCCGTTGTTCTTTAAAAGGCCCTAAAATAACGGGGGAGTTGTTGCCCGCTTGTTGGATGGTTAAGTAAAAAGGTGCTTTTCCCCCTCCCCAAGCTAAATATAATGGCCTTTTGCCAGCTACTAATGCCCGCCGCTCACCCCATTCAAGCAAAGTGATATAGGGGGCTGGAATATCCGACGGTGTATCGTTATTGCCTCTATCCCCAGTGCGAATTTTAATGACCGTTTTTGATATACTGTCCTTAAACCATTTAGTAATGGTTCGCCCGATGTTCTCCGCAGACTTGAACCAAGAAATTGTTGCAGTCGATTTGACGGTATAAATTTCCTGCTTAACCTCAATTTCTTTACCCTCTATTTTTAGCAGAATCGTGGATTTTTCCACCACTGTAATTTGGTCACCTTGTTGTAGCGGCATAAGTAGGTACATCGGTAAATTTTGACCATTGCGTATGAGCGTATAAACATCAGGCTTATCGTTTAAACCGCTGACAAAGCCAACAACGGGGGCTGCTTGGAGATTGCTTACCAAGATTGTAGATACTAACATACTGAAAATAAAGGGTTTAAAATAATGCGTCATAAAATCAACCTATAAAATTTATTTGTTTGTGTCGGGCAACCACAAGGGATTGCCCCTACAACGGACCGCATTTTATGTAGGGGCAATCCTTTATGGTTGCCCTTAATTTAATGGCATTGATGTACACAATGCCCTCTCTAATCTATCCCATTCAGGTTTTCTAGGTAAACCAAAACGTAGGCTTTGAGGTTGTTTAAATAAACGGACTAAAATGCCTTGACGTGCTAAAGTTTCTTGTATGATTTCCGCCTCTGAGGTACGCACCCATTGAAATAATGCCGTTCCACCGTCTGGCTCAAGTCCGTGTTGAGACAATAAGTGAGATAAACGCATACTGGCTTGCTTTAGTTGGATGCGAGTGAGTTGTTGCCAGTTTTTATCAATTAAGGCTTGTTTAGCAATCTCGCGTGATGGTCCAGTCAATGTCCAAGGACCTAAATAATCACGTAATAAATGCAATGGATTCATTTCTGCGGCGGCAAAACCGACTCTGGCGCCGGCTAATCCAAAGAATTTTCCCAATGAACGTAGGATAATTAAGCCGGGCAATGGACTGTAAGGCATTAAACTATTATTGGGTGTTACATCCATAAAAGCTTCATCTACAATTAACCATCCACCTTTACGATTCAATGCCAGCCGCCACTCTAATAAAATTTCTGTTGAATAACATTGCCCCGTCGGATTATTCGGATTGATAATAATTAATACATCTAATTGTTCAATCATCGCACCCATATTATCGTATGGTAATGTTAGGATTTGATGTCCAGCTTGCTGCCAAGCGTAGGCATGTTCGGCATAAGCTATATCAGGGGCTCCAACTCGACAAGTGGGACGTAACTTTGGTAAGGCTTGAATAATGGCTTGCGAGCCGGCACAGGGTAATAAATGTGGTGTCGCATAATAGGCTTGTGCGGCTTGTTCTAAGCCATCGTTTATTTCTGGTAATCTTGCCCAAGCGCTTGGAGAAAGGTGGGGTACCGGCCATCCATTTGGATTAATGCCGGTTGACAAGTCTAGCCAATTCTCTAATGGAATAGCATAACGTGTTGCCGCCGCGTGTAATTGTCCACCATGTTCAAGCATGTCTCTATTCTCCCGTTCTTTGGATAAGTCAATACACCAACTACAGGGATTTTTTTTTAGAAGGGATAAGTCAAAACACAGATCGTTCAGGGTGCGTCCTACGCACCAATCAATGCCATTAAGTTAAGGGCAACCATAAAGGATTGCCCCTACCTCATACCGTTGTAGGGGCAATCCCTTGTGGTTGCCCTTAATCCCTTGTGGTTGCCCTCTTAACTTAATGGCATTGGTCCTACGCACCGCTTCTTCAAACCAAAATATTCGTTGTCATCCATTGGTTGTGCTATTTATAAATAACACGGTTATTAGAATCGATCTTGATATAATTCAATCTCTGGAGTTCAGAAATAATCTTCATCTTATCAGGTTCAGAAATGCCACCTTGAAACTGGAACATTGAACTGATAAAGTGTTCTAACGACTTTATCTTAGCGGGTTTTGACTTTAAAAGTCTTTCCGCTACATATTCAATCGAATCAACATTCTTATCAGAAATCACTTCAGAAGCGTTTCCCTTGGTTTGAGAAATCCTATTTTTCGGATTCTGGTTTTCTTCTTCCTTTCTGGCTAGCTGAATGAGTAACTGTGCAAGCCGTAACTTGTCTCTATAATCAAGCTCCTCACATAACTCAGCAATTTCATCATATTTCATCGTTTGTACCCCCATTCTCCTAACACAATAATAACTAACCATAATCCTAAAGCCCGATGGATTAATGCAACGGCGCGTCCAATATCGGGCTGTTTTTGATTTGTCCGTGATAATGCGCTGAGTCTCCTAAAATAATTAGACACAAGGGCAACCATAAAGGATTGCCCCTACCGAATACACCCCGCCCCTACGAAGTGGTTGCCCCATGGAGCGTTTAATGGTTAAAGCCATTAAATCAATTATTTAGAGTGCGCTCGGCAAAGGAACGAGACATATATATCTTTCCAATTGCCATCAGATAAACTTGAGAAATTAACCAATAGGCAATTGAGCAAGTGTAGGGTCAATGCCATTAAGTTAAGAGGGCAACCATAAAGGATTGCCCCTACAAACCGTTATATTATGTAGGGGCAATCCTTTATGGTTGCCCTTAACGAAGGTGGCATTGAAGTGTAGGGTGCGTCCTACGCACCGCTTATTAGGTAGCGGGGTCAATTGGTGCGTGGGACGCACCCTACGCTTGCTCAGAACATTTTATCTTGGACTGGGGTAACTACTCCACAATATCAACCTTAGTGCTTTCGATAAAAGTTAACACGTCGCCCTTTTCAGAATCAGGCACTTGAAAGTGGTTCAATGTATCTTTTAAATGACTGATAAAACAGGTCCAGTCTTGTTCACTAATACCCATGCCACGATGGGAGGTACTGTTATCCCTGCCCGTATAAAGCACTGCGCCGCCAGCATTGGCACATAGAAAATCAATCAGTAGTTGTTTTTCTCGTGCAATTCCATCATCTCCTCGGTTTTCCCAGAATCGCCCCAGTTGTGAATCTGACATCAAACGGGGTAACAGATTGTTGACGACAGCGGCAATTGCGTCATAGCCACCCAGTCGGTCATATAATGTATTTTGTTCACTCATCATCATCTCCAAATAAATACGTCAAAATCGAGAGGCAACTATAAACGTTTAAGCAATACTTGTTGTGATTTAGACGTGGTTTTTTTGTGATATTTTTGTGACAAATCAATCTGGAATAACGAGCATGTATCCAACACCTGAAACCGTTTTAATTGATAGCTCAGGTAGCTTTTGACGCAGACGACGCACCAGTGATCTGAGTGAAGATTCTCCCACTATAACATCCTCCCAGACGTATTTTTCAATGGATGAGCCTTGGAAAGGATGGTTGCGATTAATAACCAATATCTCTAATAGTCTTAACTCTTTTTTTGTTATAAAAACCGAATGACCATTTTTTACTAGGGTTGGTGGATTGAACTCATAACCAAATCCCAAGGATATGCTTTTGTTAAGCATCAATAAACGCTCTTTATACTTGGCTAATTCCGCTTCAACTTGCTGGTTTTTAATATTATTTTGATAGGCTTGGATTAAATTACCACAAGTGATCAGAAAAGGGTGCAAAGATTCAGCTAAAAGTCTCTGGTAGCCAGTCTTTCTGTTCGCTATGCCCACCATTCCTAATAATTTACCCCCTCCATAAAAGGGCATCCCGATAAAGGTATTAAGTGGAGGATGACCCTGCGGTAAACCACAACGACGAGGATCAGTAGCAGGTTGATTAGATATGACTAATTGTCCTGTTTTTAAGACTGCCCCATAAAGGGAATCCAATCTTGAAAAAAGCATTCCTTTTCGTTTATTATCATTGTAAAGACGTTTCGTCTCTTCACTCCATGCAATATTTGTTGTTGCGTAGCTTTTGACAAATGGCTTGTCATCTTCTGAGTAAAATACTTCTCCGATAAAGCCATATTCACTGTTAGTTATTTCGAGTAATGTGTCTAGCAGGCCATTAAATAGAATATAAGGATCGGTCTCAGTTATGTAGTGAGAGAGTACTGTGGTGATCGCATTGAGAAGCAATTTCTCTGATAGCTGTGACTCAGATAATTTCATTATAGTTATTCGCTTGGTAAACAATCCTTTTTTCTCGTTCCCACGCGAGGCAAAGGAATGCCTGCTCGGACGCTCCGCGTCCTGCAAGTGTGTGTCAATCCTCCTGCCTATTCTCCCATGTTGTCATTCTCGTTGCCGGACGCGGAGCGTCCATGCAGGCATTCCCACGCAGAGCGTGGGAACGAGAAATGCCTATTGTGGGAGCGATATTTAGTTTGACTTTTAATTTATAGTCTTTACTGAAGGTAAAGATAAATTGATTATTACCCAAATACTCATGTCCATCTAGGTTCCAAGATGAATAATTCCACGGTATTAGGCTCTTCTTTGCTATAAGCTTATAATCTTTATTTAATAGGATTAAGTCACATTGCTCTTCAAACGGACAATCGTATGAGGTAACCAGAAAATGTCCGGTTTACAACCCCATTCTCCTGCGCTTGGAGAAAGGGAAGGTAGCGGCCATCCATTTGGATTAATGCCGGTTGACTGTTCCATTATGGCGACGTCTTTTTTTTCTTTTTTAACGCCCATTTGTTCGCAAAGTATTCGGCATTTTCATAAACACATGGTTCATTCCTTTCTTCACGGACTTTTGCCAAAAAACCTTTGCATTTTGGGACGATATTCGTTAAAACGGAGAATAGATAATCATACGAAAGGTCTTCATCTAAAATGCCATGATACATTTTGATGCCTACCGTTTCAAGGTTTCTAAATATGTTTACCAACAGTTGATCGACCGCCTTTCTGTCATTGCTGTCTAATCGCTTAATAACTTCTAAATATGTTTCCCCATTTTTACCTAAAATTTTCCAATTATATTGTTCCTTGAGTTCGTCCAAGCATGAAGTGAATTTTCCAGATGTAAAATGCGTTAATGTTTCCTCAGCAACTTTTTTTCGATTCCACTGATCTTGTGAGTAAATTTGCTTTCCTAACAGGTATGCTGATATACCAACGATTAGCATCGAAATCGTATTAAGAATTAGTGTGATCTCTTGTATATATGGCATAATAATTCCCAAGTCAAATTATAAACAGGCTGCTAACACAATAATAATAAGCAACCATAATACCAAAGCACGATGGATTAATGCAACGGCGCGTCCAATATCGTTGGCAGTGGGTGGATTGCCAGTTCCCAAAATAGGGCGGTTTTTTATCTGTCCGTGATAATGCGCTGAGTCTCCTAAAATAACTTGCAATGCTCCGGCGCCGGCTGCCATGACGGGTCCGGCATTTGGACTGTACCAACTGGGCGCTTGTTTAAGCCAACACTGTAGCGCAGTAGCAAAATGACCGACACAGGCATAACTTAATGCGGTTAATCGGGCGGGTATCAAATTCAAAGCATCGTCTAGCCGTGCCGCCGCCCAACCAAAGTGCTGAAAACGCGCATTGCGATAGCCCCATAAAGCATCTAAGGTGTTGGCTAAGCGATACAAGACTAATCCGGGTAATCCGGCTAATAAATACCAGAATATGGCCGCAAAAATCGCATCGTTGCCATTTTCTAATACGGATTCAATCGTGGCGCGTGTCACGCCTTGGGCATCTAAGTTGTTAGTATCACGGCTTACGATAAGGCTCACTTTTTGTCGCGCTTGTTCTAAATCATTTTGTCTTAAGGCTGTTTGTACTGCCCACGCATGTTCAGATAAACTACGTGGGGCAATGGCAAAATATAGTAACACGACGGCGATAATCCAAGTTTCAGAGAGTAACCATGCAAATAATATAAAAGGCAATATCGCTAATATGACTGCCAGTATTCCTTGCCATCGCTCACCCGCACCAGTATTTAGGCGTTGTTCTAAGCAATTTGCCCAATGCCCAAAACCGATTAATGGATGAAAACGACGGGGTTCTCCCAGTATAGCATCTAGTATCACTGCTAAAATACAAATTAATCCGGTACTCATAAAAAAACATTGCATGATTCAAAGTGCCTTTAGTCTCCTTGAAAAATAAAATTTGCCACGCCATATTGAAATATGTGATTATATAACATAATTTTTTTTTAAAATCAACTACGGGAATGGAACAAGCGCAATGATAAACCTGAACATTTTTTGGCATTGGCGGTGTTAAAAATTGGCTGATAGGCACAAACTTGCCAATTACCCAATCGTTTTGAGAACTTTCGAATTTGATGGCTAAGTATTGAACCATAAGTTTTCCAGTTTTTTGGAATCCAAAGCTTTAGCTTTGGATGTGAGAAAAAACAACAGTCCAAAGCTAAAGCTTTGGACTCCAAAATATCCGAGAATTTATGGTTCATTACTTATAGCATTACGCATATCTGGAAAAGGTGCATCAATATTATCTAATTTTGACAAAACATCTAATAAAGAAGATTGAACTCTTGTTTCCGTTGCCGAATTAGCTAAGAGTACAATAAGCTTAACATGATGACCATAAAATGCTTGGTATTGTTTAGGTAAACATATCTGACCCGTTTGATTAATATTTATTTCGATTGTAGGCGTTTCGCCACTGCGTATCGTTGTATTCAATACTACTATGACTGATTTATCACTCGTTGTCGCGCTTGTATTTAAGCGTTGTTCTAACGCCCAATGCCCAAATCCGACTATTGGATGAAAACGACGGGGTTCTCCCAGTGCAGCATCTAGTATCACTGCTAAAATACAAATCAATCCAGTACTCAAAGTTCAATACCTTTTTGTGCTTTAATTCCAGCCTGAAAAGCATGTTTAATTACGTTCATTTCAGTGACGGTATCGGCGACCTCAATCAAGGCTTGTGGTGCAGCCCGTCCAGTAATAACAACATGTTGTTGTGGTGGACGTTTGGCGAGGGTTTCCAATACTCGCTCAATCGGTAAATAACGGAGTTTCAGGACAATATTAAGTTCATCTAATAGTACCAATGCAATATCAGGATCATTTAATAAAGTCTCTGCTTGTGTCCATGTCACTTCTGCGGCTGCAATATCTTTGTCTTTATCTTGCGTTTCCCAAGTAAATCCGGTGCCCATGACATGGTATTGCACTTCTTCGGGAAATCGGCGAAAAAAAGTTTCTTCTCCGGTACTAAAACTGCCTTTGATAAATTGTACGATTCCAATTTTAAATCCATGTCCCAAGGCACGGGCAACCATGCCAAAGCCGGAACTTGATTTGCCTTTACCATTGCCAGTCAGGACTATAATGATGCCACGTTCTTCAGTGGCACGCGCAACGGCAGCATCAACTACCGTTTTATGTCGTTGCATACGCCGACGATGGCGTTGTTTTTCTTCATTCATGTTGCGCCTTTAATTAAACTCAGGGTTGGTTCATTCTAGCGTCCATTCTATCAATTTTTGGCGCAAGACTTCTTTTGATGGCAGGTAAAGTTGGTATTGCGAAGCATAAATATTGCTTTTTTCAGGTAAAGTCAGTTCCACCAAAGCATCGCTTTTCTGTTTGCAAAGCAAAATACCGATGGTTGGGTTTTCATCTTCCAGTTTGACATAGCGGTCGAAATAATTGACATACATCTGCATTTGACCAAGATCTTGGTGAGTGAGTTTACCTATTTTGAGATCAATCAAGACATAGCAACGCAAAAGGCGGTTGTAGAAGACCAGATCGACAAAAAAATGGTCTTCGTCAAATGTGAAACGTTTTTGTCGTGCCTCGAATAAAAAACCTTTACCTAATTCCAGTAAAAAATGCTCAATTTTGTTGATAATGGCAGTTTCAAGATCATTTTCAGAATAGGCACTTTTTTCATCCAGACCGAGAAACTCCAATACATAAGGATTTTTGAGTATATCTTCTGGTTTTTCTATGAGTTGTCCCCTAGCAGAAAGTTCTTTAACTTTTTCTTTGTCGCGGCTCAGTGCTAGGCGTTCATAAAGACCAGAACTATTTTGACGTTTCAGTTCACGTAGAGACCAGTTGCCAGAAATTGATTCTATTTCATAGAAATTCCGCTCATTCTGATTATTAATCCCCATCATAAAAACATAATGTGACCAGCTCAAGGGAAATGGCGCATAAGATTTTGCAGACGGTGTCTGCAAAATGTTTGGCAGATTGTCCGGTAACAATCTACTATTAGCATACTGCTGCACACGGTCGTTATATTCCAGATAGAAACGTCGCTTATGATTGAGATTTCTCCAAGAAAACCCTCTCCCAAACTCACTTGTTAGGCGTTTGGAAAGTTCTTTCAGTATCTGTTCGCCATATTTAGCCCGTTGAGCACCCTTTTGTTCATGCTCAACAATCAAGCGTCCAATCTCAAAATTGGTTAACACTTGTAAGGTATTGACATTGCAAACGGCGGTCTGTCGGGCAGAAATAAGTAGTTGACGGATATTACTATAAAGTGGATTCACTGGTTCATTCATATTCCAAACTCCTCAAAGTGACGGGCAACTTGCTTTGATAAAAATAATTGCCAGTCATAAAACCATGCCACGTTCTTCAGGAGCACGCGCAACGGCAGCATCAACTACCGCTTTATGTCGTTGCATACGCCGACGATGGCGTTGTTTTTCTTCATTCATCACAATAAAACCATAGTCGTCCAGCCAATGAGTTCTTTCATCACATTTAGCCCTGCATGATTACCGGATTTGTTTTGGTAGGGATAAGCTTAATCAAGGCACGTAAGGTTGCGTTAACCGATTCAGAATCTGGAAAATAAGTTCGTATATCTGGCTCTATAATAACCACACCTTCTTTTGGTATCACATCCTTAGTAATCGTTGTGCCATCTGTTTTGTGAATAGTGATAGTATAACCAGCCTGCATGGCTTTGTAATGCTTGCCACGCACTCCCTCTCTAAAATCATATTCGGCACGCATATCGTCCTCCTCTATTTGTACCATTTCATAAGACTATTCATAAAAACCCTTCCATTATTTTAAGAGGGCAACCATAAAGGATTGCCCCTACAAAGCATTATTTAATGCGCCTTCAATTGCCACCCATTCAGGCGTTGTACCCCAGCAATAATGGAATGTATCATTGCCGCTAATGTCACATAGAAAGCCGCACTACCCAGATAAGACGGATAATATTGGACCAAACGGCCAGCAAATTCACTCAAGCTAGGCTCAAATTTACCAGAGAAAAGGTAATAACCTCCACTGGAAAATATTTCACAACTGAATGTGCCCACAAGTACCGCTCCGCCTAACAATAATAAATGACTGAAAGTCAAATCATGTTGTTTGGCATACCAGCGTCCAGCCAGCCATAAGCCGGTGTGAAACAAGAGATATTCTCGCCACTCATATAGACTGAAAAATCCAGCGAAAAAGTAATACTAAAAAATGCCGCCAATCCCCAACGATATTGTATATAAACGCCCACTAAAATTGATAATGCAATGTGATAAAAAAATCGCGTCCAGCTTGGTTATAAAAAGCCGCCGTTTCATAATCTTTATCAAATAAATTGCTGATGCGTGCTTGCACTTGCCAAGCTTTAGTTATTTGATAACTGGCACGTAAGTCCATTGTTATGTAGGAATCCAATTCGCGCCTATTACCGGCATCATCATAGCGTTTTCCAACAGCATCTAAGCTTGTACCAACACTGAATGGCTTAAATTGACGATCTAAGCTAATATGCAAGGCTTTTTTAGCACGACGCGGCAATACTTTATCATTATCTTGATTGCTTGGATCAAGTAAAGTCAGATTAGCATTTATATCCCATTGAGCCAAGCGCGTATCTAAAATGGCTTCTAAGCCACGAATCTGAGCCGAATTAATATTGCCCGGTGCAAAAACACTGGCATCATAAGCAATGAGATTGTCAACATCCGTTTGATAACTATTAACTGCCCAACGTCCCCAAGTTGTCGTTGCACTGAGCCCAATTTCAACGCTTTGAGATTTTTCAGGATTCAGATTAGGATTACCAAAATTAGGATGATAATGCATGAGGTCTTCACATAAAATAACGACTTGTGGTTTCTGGCGGCTACTCATCATAAATCCAGCCCCGTGATACCAGCTCAGCAATTGATAATCCACTCTCACCTTCTTCAATCACACGTTGAGTACGCACTGCTCCGTTATCTTGACGACTAAACCAATAACCGGCGTGACTCGCTAAATATTGAATTTCTGGCAATGCTAAAAAGTTTTCTGGTTCGTCAAGGCATAAAATATAGTTTTCATTAGCCCGACTATAATGTATTAAGGTGTATAATACAATTAGAATGCGTTGTCCATCAGAAAGTTCATCAAATTTATAGTAAATAACGTCTTGACTCACTGAGGGATTTAATAGTCCTACTGATAGAATTTTGGCTTCACCGGCTGGAATTATCTTAAAGGCTTGAAAACCCTGTAAAATATCACGTCATTCACGGGTAAAATAAAAAATAGTCGCTTGATCTTGGGATAAATACCGAAACCAAGCGGCAAAGTTTGACATATCCCACAGTGGGCGGCTTTCTTCCTGACGACTTTCTGAGTCCATTGTTGCTGGGTTAATATGGACAATAAGCTCTGGACCGCAGCTATGATCATCATGGTAGAGTTGTACTGTGCCAGCATCGGCTTGAATATTGAATTCAAACAATGGTTTATCATCAAAGCGTAAACACTCATGCTGTATTCGTGCTTGAGCTTTTTCGTGTTGAATCACCAATGAATATTTATAGAGGCCATTATTGCCCGCAATTTCAAGTTCAAAGTTTATTTGTGATGAGTGTTGCCATCTGGTTAAGTCAGAGCAGAGGCTTTAAAAAGCGTGTTGATTTTATTATCTTCAACAATAAGTTGTTGAAGTTTTAGGAGTACTTCAAAAACAGTCGTTTTTCCGGTACCATTAGCCCCTAGAAATAAATTCATCGTGCCAAGCGTCAATTCAAAATTGACCAAACATCTAAAATTGTTGATGTAAATTCGTTTTAGCATACCGTTTATTTGTTTAGTTCTCAATTCGTTGTGGTTTGTAGGAACCATAATACCAAAGCACGATGGATTAATGCAACTGCACGATAAGAAATTTTCAAACTCATTAATTTAATTAATGACATTGACTGTTTAAATAAAAAATATCAGTACCACTTAATCAGCTTGGGTAGAGTTAAATAGGTATCAATTAGAAAACACAGAAAAATGTTTTATTATTCAGGTTATTGAACTATTAACGTGAGTTCGACTGATTTTTCAATAAATTAAATAGATTTGTTGGTAGGGTGGGCAAAGTGTGATTTAGAAATGCCATTTTTTAAAAAAATGGCATTTCTGGTTTAATTAATTACTTATGTTTGAACTTATCTTAGGCGGAGCGCGTTCTGGCAAAAGTCATTTCGCTGAACAACGGGCTCTGCAAAGCGGTTTAGAAGTCATTTATATCGCCACCGCAACGGCGGGTGACGCGGAAATGGCAGCCCGTATCGCGCATCACCAACAACATCGCCCGACACACTGGAAAACCGTTGAAACGCCCCTGTATTTAGCCAAAACCTTACAAACTTATGCACATCCACAAGCTTGTTTATTGGTTGATTGTTTGACGCTGTGGTTAAATAATTGCTTGTTTGATGAAGCCGTTTGTTGGGAAACACAAAGGCAACTTTTATTGGCAGAGATTGCACAATTGCCGGGACGACAAATTTTGGTTAGCAATGAAGTGGGGCAAGGTATTGTGCCCTTGGGTGCCGTCTCACGGCAATTTGTGGATGAGAGTGGGCGTTTGCATCAGGCGTTGGCAAGCTTGGCGGATCGCGTGTTTTTCGTTGTTGCAGGTTTGCCACAAGTTTTAAAAGGAACTTAGGTATGGCATTGATTCAATATCGAATTTTAACTTAACGCGGAATTTAGAACAAATGAAATTTCAAATTGAAAAACTTGCCATTATAAATAAAGCTGAAATAGAACTTGGTGACTTAACCCTTATTTGTGGCAAAAATAATACGGGTAAATCTTATGCGAGTTATGCCATTTATGGTTTTTTGGAAACTTGGAAAGATAATATTAAATTCAAATTGGAGCCTGCTCAAATAGAAAACCTCGTTAACAACGCAATGCCACCTTCGTTAAGGGCAACCACAAGGGATTGCCCCTACCTTCAATGCCGTTTTTGTAGGGGCAATCCTTTATGGTTGCCCCTTAACGAAGGTGGCATTGCGTTAACAACGGGGTGAATATTTAGCGACCCCTTTTATGATGACTTCTGAAAGAACCGGGGTTTCTCTTTTTCATCGAGAATTGGATATGCATAGCAAAAACAAAAGTCCTTTGATTAAAGAACATCCCTCGTTGGCAAAGCTATTAAGGGATATAGTGGGCGGTGACTATAAAGTAGAAGGGGGGCAAATTTACTTTGCTTTTCGGAAAGCTATAAAAGTTCAACGAATACCGCATTATATGGGTTCTTCTGTGGTTAAATCTTGGACTCCAATTTTTTTGGAAAAGAGAAATATGACAGCTTTACAAGAATAAATTGATAATAAAACCAAATAGTTGGGTGCATTATGATCATTTTATTCAGTGAGGAGGTGTATTTATGAAAGTGCATGAAAAAATTCGGTTTATGCGGCAGTCAAAAGGTTGGTCGCAAGAGGAGATGGCTGATAAATTAGCTCTGTCTGTTAATGGATATGCGAATATTGAACGGGGCGAAACCGATGTGCAAATTTCTCGGCTTGAAAAAATTGCTGAGACTTTCGGGATAGAATTATTGGAGTTATTTAATTTTGGGGAACGAATTGTTTTTTATTGGGCTGGTGATAATAATGATCATAACAATAACCATTTTTGTAAAAATCAATCAATTGATTTTTCATCTGAAAAAAATGAACCTGAATTAGAAAAAGCGCGTCTGCTATTGCAACAACAGGAAAAAGAAATTGCTTATCTAAAGGAAATTATTAGTCTTATGAAAACTTAGCAAAACACCATCAGGTTAAATCCATTAAATACGTTTTACTCTTAGTTCTACGTTTTTTGATCTTGACATCAAAGACACTTGGAGTCCAAAGCTTTAGCTTTGGACTACGGATTAGTCCAAAGCTAAAGCTTTTTTTTCTCGTTCCCTTAGCGAAGCTCACTCTCTTATACATAAGTCCATTTTCGACAATTGTAGGGTGGGTTGGGCGCCGCGCAACATCGTTATGGGACGCCCAACCCACCATTGTTATAAATTTCAACTATTTGGTGGGTGCAGCGAAGCTCTACCCACCCTACAAAAAAGCTAAACTTAATGGCATTGAAGCGTAGGGTGCGTCCCACGCACCTTTGTGTCTGTATGAAGATGGTGCGTAGGACGCACCCGACGCTTCAATGCCATTAGTCGAAGGTTTAGCTTCGCTGACCAGAGGAGCGGGAAATCCGCGTAGCTCCATTCCCGAAACAGCCACTTTTCGTGCCTTAGTTTCTTGAGAATATTGTTCGTTAATAAGTTGAAGTAAAGTATTGGTCAACTCATCATCTTTGAAGGGATAATCTGCGTTTTTTAAATCCGTTTGACTTATGTCACCCATCTGGCTTGGATTGATCGGTTTCCTTAATTCAGCTAACTCATTTAGTTTGATAATGAGCTGAGAGACTTCTGTAGAAGGATTCGACAAGTAAACGGGTTTATCCGGTGAATGTTCACGATGGTATTCTTCCAGCTTGTTAGCGTATTGGATTGCTTTCTGTTCATCGCCCCCTTTTTCCTTTATCAATTGGAATATTTGAGGGTACGATTTCAATTTTTCATAATCTTCACCCAAAAATGTTTCAATGAGCTTATCAATTCTTTGGTCAGGTGGAATAAATATTTTTCGGGATTCGCGTTTGCTTATGGCATAATCGACGACAGATTTAGGGGCAGAACCTTTTTTGCTACCCTCAACATCAACCGCTATATCAAAGCTGTCTATTTTTTCAATGGTTGCGGTTTTGGATAAACCACAATCTTTTACCTTCCTTTCAAATCGCAAAATTTTCAGGGACTTTTAATTGGGCAACTCTCTGTTTTAGCATCATTTATACCTAGTATTCCCATGTCAAAAAAAACTTCAAACCATTTTATATTTGTTTTATAATATATAATATAATTTTGCCTGCTCGCGTGATTATTGCAAACTTTTAAAAGGAGAATTATGAGAACTTTACAACAAAAAATTGACAACAAAACAAAACCTTTGGGAGCACTAGGAGAATTAGAAAAATTAGTGTTGCAAATTGGCAACATTCAAAAGACGCTCAATCCAAAATTATCCAATCCGACTATTTTAGTTTTTGCGGGCTCACACGGTATAGATGGAGTGAGTGCTTATCCTTCGGCTGTCACCGCAGAGATGGTACTCAACTTTTTACAAGGAGGGGCTGCGATTAATGTTTTTTGTGAACAACATGATATCGCGCTTAAAATTATTGATGCTGGCGTCAATTACGATTTTCAGTCACAATCTCAACTCATTGATGCCAAAATTGCCAAAGGCACCAAAAATTATTTGCATGAAAAAGCAATGACAGTGGCTGAATTAAATCTTTGTTTTGAAAAATCAGCAGAGATTGTCGAAACCGTTTTTCAACGCGGATGTAATATTATCGGTTTCGGGGAAATGGGCATTGGTAATACCTCATCTGCGAGCCTAATCATGAGCCAATTATGTGGAATTCCTTTGGCAAACTGCGTGGGTAGAGGTACCGGCGTGAATGATGATCAATTGCAAAAGAAATTAGTTCGACTCACACAAGCCCAAAATAATCATCCCAATTTGACAGATGCCAAAGACATTTTAGCGACTTTTGGCGGATTTGAAATTGCACAAATGTGTGGCGCGATGTTAGCTGCCTATCAGAAAAATATGCTATTGATGATTGATGGATTTATTGCTTCTGCCGCTTTTTTAGTCGCTCAACAGATTCAGCCAAGTATTCAGGAAAATGCGATTTTTTGTCATTTATCTGATGAACGGGGGCATCAATTATTGTTGGAATATTTAAACGCGACTCCTTTGTTACAATTAGGCATGCGTTTAGGTGAAGGCAGTGGTTGTGCGGTAGCGTATCCGATAATTAAGTCCGCCATCACATTTCTTAATAAGATGGCGAACTTTGATAGTGCGGGTGTGAGCAAGTGCTAAAAACGGAAATTCAGCATTTTGTGGCGGCATTGCGGTTTTATACGAGAATTCCTTGCCCAGATTGGATTGAACATAGTGACGAGGCGCTCAATAAATCACTTAAATATTTTCCCTTGATGGGTGGGATAATTGGCGGGATTGGCGTAGCGGCTCTATTTATATTTAATAGCTTATTACCATTATCCGTCAGTATCTTACTATCTATGGCAGCGACTATTTATGCCAGCGGCGCATTTCATGAAGACGGATTGACGGATAGTTGTGATGCTTTTGGTGGTGGTTGGACAAAAGAACAAATTCTCTCGATTATGAAAGATAGCCGTATTGGTGCGTATGGCACAGTGGGGATTATTGTTTTATTGAGTTTGAAATGGATAACGCTGTATGAAATTGGATTATTTTCTTTGCCTATTTTATTAGTGACTTATCTCAATGCCCATATTGCTAGCCGATTTATGGCTTCTTTGATGATTCAAAGTCACGAATATGTCCAAGATATTGATAAAAGTAAATCCAAACCCATTGCCGCGAAACAATTAAGTTTAGGAGAAATGTTGTACAGTAGCCTTTTTATGCTATTGGCAGCGTCGCTTTTTTATCCCAATTATTTGTTATTATTGGCTTTTCCTATCGCTTATGTTGCTAAACTGTATTTAGGCTATTATTTTAATAAACGCATTGGGGGTTATACGGGCGACTGTTTAGGGGCAACGCAACAAGTGAGTGAAATAATGTTTTATCTTGGAATATTGGCAATATGCAAATTCATTTAATTCGTCATACCACGCCTGATATTGCAACCGGCTTATGCTATGGACAAAGTGATGTACCACTGGCATCATCATTTTTGACTGAAAAGAATTTAATCCTTAAACAATTAGACTCAGAATATGATGCCGTCTTCAGCAGTCCATTATCACGCTGCACGCAATTGGCTCAACAAATTCCGACTCAAGATTATCAAACCGATGCGCGATTATTAGAAATGGATTTCGGTGCTTGGGAATTACAAAATTGGAATGATATAGAACAATTGAATTGTTGGATGAGTGATTTTGTAAATATTAGGGTAGAATCCGGTGAAAGTTTTATGGAAATGTATCAACGGGTTGTTGCATTTATTGAGGAGTTGTTAGCCAATCCTTATCAAAAAGTGGCGATTGTCACTCATGCGGGAGTCATCCGTATTTTTTGGGCGTGGATATTAGAGATTCCGTTGCAAAATGTATTTAGACTTCATGTCGGTTATGGTGAGATTTATAGGCTCAATTTAAGCCGACAAAAAGAGTATTGTTCTATTGGTTTAATTTAATATATAGACGTTCATAAAAATAAATTCGCAAAGGGCAACCACAAGGGATTGCCCCTACAATACAATATTTCTCTGTAGGGGCAACACCCTAGTGGTTGCCCCTGTTTCTCGTTCCCACGCGGAGCAAAAATGCCACCTTCGTTAAGGATAAATGCCCGCAATCGTGGTATTAGGAGTCCAAGATTTATCTTGGGCGTCGGCTCTCCCAAACTAAAGTTTGGACTCCTGAATACCTTAACGAAGGTGGCATTGATGCTCTGCGTGGGAATGCCTGTCAGGACGCTCCCGCGTCCTGCAACTTAAATTATCGCCCGTGCCCGCCACAATAGGACAGTCATAATAATCGCAGAAGCGAGGCACCAAGCGCAGGTGGCTCCGATGACAAAAGGTTCTAAGAATGTGAGATAAATGGAAAACAAAGTACCAGATAGAGCCAAGATAAACAGGGATAAACTCGCCAAACGTGCTAACTTTCCAGCGCCATAATGACTAATACTCCATGCTAACAGAATAGCGAGATAAGCGATAACGCCCAGCACCCCAATGGGAAGTATCCCGAATAAGTAAGCATATTCACTTTGTTGTACCGTGTTGCAATCACCGACGGGACCACAGATAGCAGCATTTCCTGTCGTTTCTATGTAGAACATATAACTGGACACCGCGATGCCCAACAAGCTCAAAATTGGTACAATCCATTCTTGTTGCATGGGGCGCGGGTTCTTGAGATTTTGCCCCAAGTGCATCAGAATACGCAACACGACTATCAACATACCGATAAGCACGATGATGGCTGCCCCGTTACCGATAGGATCACGCGCCAGTTTTTCGCTGAGCGAAGATTGCATCGTACTGCTTTCTGATACCGCTTTAAGCTGTTCCAGCCCCGGTATCGGTGGCCAATCCACTCCCCCTTGTGCTAAAAATTTGTCAATCAATTCAGGAAACTGCGTTGGAATTTCATCAGAGCCCACCAAGACTTGGTCACCAACAATCAAGGTAGGTACACCGAAACGATCTTTAGGGATATTAAATTGCTTAATAGCGGCCTTATAGAGGGCATTTCCATCCGCTTGCCGGACGTTTATAACAACGATGTGTAGTTGTTGTCCGTATTTTTTGACGAGCGGAGGAATGTCCTCGGAGATGATTTTGTGGCAATGGGGACAAGTTGGCGAATAAAAGAGTAGCGCATGTACAATCGGTATTTCTGCCTTGACAGAAATACCTTGCAACAGGCTAATGAGTATTGGCAAAATTAATTGGATACGCTTAGTTTTATTTTTATGTAACATATTGATTTTTTTTAGTTGGAGTCCAAAATTTATTTTGGACGAGCAATTCATGGAGTTTCCTCCAACTACTGTTGTAAGACAACGCCCAAAGGAAAAAACAAACCAAACCATGCCACTAGCATCCCTAATAAAAACGGGCATAAGCACACTCCTATCGGACATCATCATAGAAGATAGCAGCAAAGCCATCAATCTCTTAAAAGAGCACTTTACATTTAGAGCCGACGAAATCACCAAAGGCTACCAGGATAGCTACGGTTATGCGATCACCGCCATCACTGTCGGGCTCGCTGCCCCTGAGCAAAAATTAGCCTTTATCCAAAAAATCCTCCATTCTAAAATAACCCGTGATTTTTCAGACGCCATTGAAACAAAATATTTGCAACCATTCGCCCAACAGCGT
>JSZA02000051.1 GCA_000785145.2 Candidatus Thiomargarita nelsonii | reverse complement strand
CGGATCAAGAAAATGCACTCCCCGACTGGCTAAAGACTTGCCAAACTCCTTTTGTAAAATCTCATCAATCGACTTTACCATAAAATCCACAATCGGTTGCGGCGTATAAACAATCCCATGCGTATCTGCCACCTTAACCGAAAAACCTTGAAAAAACCGCTCATAAACCGTATTCAAAAAATGCTGCTTATAATCATACTCATCAATTGTCGCAGCAACATCCTCTAAAGCCCTATAAAAATACTTGAGATCATCAAAAAAAGCATCGCGGTTGAAAGAGTGCGCCGTCAGCTTATCAATCACATTCTCAATCTCACGGGCAATGATATTGCGCTTGGCAAAATCAGGATGATTGAAAATACGGCGAAAAACGCGCTCAGTGAGTAGATGCTGGATCAACATCTCCTCAATAGCCGCGTCGGTTAGATTAGGATTAATCGCTTGATGGCATTGATCGGCAAAACGGTTAAAAGCCGCTTTAAAATCCTTATCGTCAACACGCGCTTGCTGAATTAAGCCTAATAGTTTATTTGATAATTCTGGCACCCGACTTTTAAACTCATCCGCAGCCAAATCCCACCGCTCATATTCAGGGCGTTTGAAATTAAAAAACGCTGCTAAGATTTTGACCAGATTAGCCGGTTCAGCTAAAGATAAATCTAAAACTTCGCGCCCATTCTGATATAAAATGGCACGCGAGGGTGCCTGAAAAATAATATTATCATCAGGATAATTATCCTGATAAAGCTTTTTTTGAACTTCCTTACTTAAATCATCTTTAGAATCTTTAGCCTCCCAATAGCCGCGAGGAATGTTGGCATTGTCAAATAAAACGCCATCTAAACGAATGCGCTTTTTGCCCCTATTTAGGGTATTTTCTTGAGTTAATATCCATTGAGATTGTTTAGCTATCGCCTCTAAAAGATGTTGAAAAGCAATTTTAACTGTGCCCTCATGGGCTTGCCCTAAGCGATCAAATTCTTTGAGTTCTTTATAGTAGGCTTGGAGGTGTTTTTGTTTTGGGGTGATTTTAAACATGTTTTTTGCCAACACTGATTGAACTGCCAACTGATCGACGTTAAGAGGTTTTTAATCCGTTTATTCCGCTAATCCGCTGTACTAGATTCAAGGCTTTCGCCCAAAATAAATTTTGGACTCCTAGACGATAGTCGGGATTGTTAACAGTACGGAGCCAATCCCTTAAATTCGGCAATCCCTGTACTATACTATCGCCCAATTTTTATAAAAATAAAAAGAACGGATGGTTAAATTGGCTATTATGAAATTGTAGGCTCATCTTATATAACCAATTCCGTTAAGCACCCCTTATCTTCAAAGGCATTCCAAATGATTTCAGAATGAGATGAAACAAGAATTTGACAACTTTTATCTTTTTGTAGTTGTTTGAGAAGTCTTATTACTTGTTCTTGAAATTCAGGATGAAGGCTTTGATCAACTTCATCTATCAGAAAAATAGCATTTTTAGACGCTCTAAAATAAAGCTGAGTTGCGATAATCAATAGACTTTCTTCACCTGAACTTAATCGTTCAAGCCCATGCTCTTTCCCGTCTTTAGTTTCAACAACAACCTGGAAGTGAACTCTATCTATTCCCTTAATTTTTTTGCCAACGAGAACATGCTTATTAACCCAAACCTTCAAATCGTTAAATTTTTCTGGGTGGGCATAGTCATAAAAAATCAGTGTTTTTTTAAGATCATCTTTCTTAGGATCATATCTATGAGCTATTTCATATTTCCGTTTTTCTTGAGGAATTGAACTATAGCGGATATCTACTATTTCCCTATCATGGGCATTAAAAAAATAAACCGAAGCCCTATTATTTTCCACTTTCTGTATAAGTGGTTTAACAACTTGTTCCTCTTTCCAGTCAATTTTTCTATCAAAAAACCGTTCTGCTTCTCGTATTCCAGTCAATTTTATGCTCAAAATTGGCTCATCCTTATCATCTTCTGGGATTTTAACGACAGTATTCTCAAAGTTTTTTATCAGACGTTTGATTTCATTTTCTATGATAAAACCTTGTTTTCCAGTATATTTGCTATTGGTTTGGATATTATTTGGGTCTCCCAAAACTAATGATAAAACCTTATCTTCTATTAAAACATCCAATTGTGCAAATTCTGTCCAAGTTAAAACATTAGGTTTTAACCTATCAAAAAAAATGTTTTGCAGGGAGAAATCAGGATTGATGAAATTGATGAGATTGAAAATCAGTTCCATCACAGTCGTTTTACCTGATCCATTAACGCCAGCTAGACAGATTAAATCTTGGGGTTCATCATGATGAGTAAAATCTATTATGGTATTTTTGAATACCCCACTATTATGAATGTACAATCTTAAAAGTTTCATGATATGTCCTAAAAATTGATTGCCAGTAAAAAACGGTGCGTGAGACGCTCACCTTTGTATAATACATTTAAACTCCTCTTTTAGAGTATCATTAATAAACTCCACATTTGGATCAATATTCAATACTCTTTTGATACCACTCCCATACCCACTATAAGGTAAAATATTTTTAGAGATTGAATTTAATATTGGGTTTCTATGTATTGAAATACCATTTTTTATCTTTTCAACGGTTAATAAATTGGTTAATTTCCCGGGGCTGATAATTTCGACTCTATTATTAAACATAAAGATTTTTATTGAAGAGTTTATATAGTAATCTCTATGAACTAATGCATTGACAATTAACTCCGTTAAAATTCTTTCATCAATCTCCAATTGTGCAATTGAATTAAACTCTTTGTTAATCTGCTTTTTAGTGAGATTGCTTTTCAGAAAATTTAAACTTTGTTTATATAGTTCAGCAAAAGTCCCTTTAATGGTATCTTTTGAGATAAACTTATCGACAGAAATATCATCTCCATCAAAATAGACACAATCTATATAAAATGATGGACAATATCTTTGAGGGGTGATACCAAAAATCAAATTTCCGGCTAATGTCAAATGCTTATCTCTTAGCAGTTCTCTATTTTCTAAAATATTTTCTAAGGTTAAAATCCCCTGTTTTAATTTGTCCAATATTTGTGCATTGTCTATTAATAAAAATTGATAAAAAAGTTCTGTATTTATATCTGTGATATCTGAATTTTGGATAATCTCTTCATCAGCAAAAAGTTTTTTAGACTCCGCAAATAATCTTCTTAACTCTTCAGGTGAGATTTTTCGTTTATCACTGCCTGCTTTTGTTAAATAGATCCCTTTGTTTGTTGAATAGGGTTTATTGATACCCTCTGAAATCGTGACAATTAATATCTTTTTGTTATCTATAGTTTTTATCTCGACTAATGGATAAATTGGGGGAGTGATTTTTGAATTGATGACATTACCTATTAATTGATTGAGTCTTCTGATATCATCATTAGATAAGCCTGAGATATCACTATTGTCACTGACACCAATAATTAAGATGCCACCCTTTGCATTAGAAAAAGCAACAAGTTCTTCAGAGAGTTTATCGCCATTTGTTAGATTTTCTTTAAATTGTGTAAAGCTATCTTCACCATTTGAAATTCTACTTATTAATTCTGATTGTTTCATCTCATCTCTCCTAATAACTTTTTTGCTAATTTTAGCATAACAGTACAATTCACTTATCTCAAAGAAAATTTAATAAGGGCCATTCAATAAAATTCAAGGGATCATTTTCAAAACCCTAGTTGTAAGGGCAACCATAAAGGATTGCCCCTACATTCCTCGTTGCCTGCTAGGACGCTCCGCGTCCTGCAACAAAATTTAAAGCATTTTCTGTGCGATGGTAACAGTACGCTCACCCAGCATATTAGTATAGCTCCCCAACTCATTATCGTACCAACCGAAAACAACGGCTTGCGTAACCGGCGCTTCCATGAAGTGCCCACTATCATGAGTTGCTTGGACGCGCATCATCGCAGTTCGCGTATGGTTTTCACGCGCTTCAATGACCGTCGCGGCTTGCGGAAAGCCAACAATATCGGATGAAACATTCTGTTCTTCAGAATAAATGATATAGCCTTTGTAAGGACCCTCTGCCGCAGCTTTGTAAATGTTATTGATCTCAGCGCGTCGGATGCTACGATCTGGATCTTCTGCTTGGAGATTGAGAGTCAAAATAACCAATGATCCGGAAGCCGTCGGAATACGCACAGATTCAGCCATAAAACCGATACCGGACATTTCTGGGATCACTAACTTAAGTGCTTTCGCAGCCCCCGTACTGGTGAGGATAATATTATTCATCACGCTACGGGTTTTCCGTAAATCGGTGGCACCCGCCTTTGGCACTGCATCTAAAACATTCTGGCTAGAAGTCGTCGCATGTATCGTTACCATGGAGGCGGAAAGAATCTCATCCGCTCCCAAATGATCAATCAACGGTTTCATCATGTGAGATAAACAAGTCGTGGTGCAGGATGCCGCCGAAACCACCTTATGTTGCCGTAGATCGAATTCTTCATCGTTGATGCCCATCACAGTTGTTATCGCATCGTCTGGCATATTGAGCGCTTTATCTTTGATCTTAAAGGGTGCCGACAAAATCACCACTTCTGCGCCCGCTTCCAAATGTCCTCGTAATGCCCCTCTTGGATTATCGCCGGGCACTGTGGGATCAGTAAACGCGCCAGTGCTATCGACTACCAGTCGCGCTCCATGATCTGACCAAGCCGTGTCTTTGGGGTTACGCGCCGAGCGTAAAATTTTCACTTTCACCCCATCAATGGTCATCGTGCCATTGGCTTCATCCAAATTCTCTATCAGCCGAATTGGCCCGTTAACGCCGTAAAGATAGTTGCTAAGGCGGCCATAACTACTATCCTTTTCGATAAAACTGGCAATATCTTGCATGCCTTGACCGCAATCGCGGCCAAGATTGACCACGATTTCGCTAAAAGCCTTACGAGAAAGGTGGTGCCACAGCGAAAGTTTGCCGATGCGCCCCATACCATTAATGCCCAATATGCCTAATTCACCATTTTGTGTTGCCAATTTACTTCTCCTTTTGAGGTTAAATATAAAATCACATAAAAAAACATTTGGTTTCGGGAATGAAACCAAAACGGTTCAAAAATTATTTTTCAGGCAACATACAAACATCTATTTGTTCGGTTGGATGACTGCCCTTTAATATCAAACCAGTACGCCCATCAATACTGATCTCATCGCCAACACTAATAACAGTATTTTTAATAGTACAACGTCCATCCGCCTCTGAGACAACCATTGCCTCACAGCCAACCACGCAGGTTTTTTGTAAACGGATAGTCACAATGGAAGCGTGGGAAGTTTGCCCACCCCGCGCCGTCAGCAAGCCTTCTGTTGCTGAAATTTCGCTAATATCCTCAGGTACCGTATCTGAACGAATCAGGATCAGTACACTATCTGGATATTGTTTGCGAAGCTGCTCAATATTTTCTCGGTTAAATACCGCCAAGCCACTTAATGCGCCACCATAAACACCCATGCCACGGGCTAAAGTATTCTGACTGAGTTCTGGCGTTTGGCTAAACATGGGCACGTCTTTCTGCTTGCCAGTTACCATGTCCCTTGTCTGTAACAGATATAACGAATCTGCCGATGGTCCTTGAAAAGTAAACTCGATTTCCTGATTATTCCAATGTTCTTCGTAAATCAAATAACGGGAGAGTTTTAGCAAGGATTGGTAAATTTCCGGAAAGCAAACCTCCAGACTTTGCTCCTTGGGGCGCCCATCCTCTTCGCTTTGCGAAATGGAAATCGGTAAAGTGGAGATAACCCCACCCACGATATCTTCTCCCTGATTACCCGGCGTATAATCCCCCCACAGCGTGACTCGACTCAAATTGCGACGCGGGTAAGAGGTAAAAACAACGCCGGTGCCGGATTCTTGACTGAGATTGCCGAATACCATAGCCTGAAGCAATACCGACGTACCCCAAGCATCGGAAATATCCATTAAGCGCCGAAATTCGTTTGCCTTTGGCTCATTCCACGACTCAAGAACATAGCCGGTAGCCTCTAACAATTGCATCAATGGATCTTCGGGGACATAGATACCATGTTCTTCCACTACCCGGCGAAATGCAAAGGCGAGTTTTTTCATTTGCTCGGCGGTAAAATCCTTTTTCTTGGTTATACCATACCGTTCTTTTGCATCGCTTATCAGCGTATGAAACGGTTCTCTGCCCATCCCCGAAGCCATCCCCCAAGCATGGATAAAGCGCCGGTAAGTATCCCAAGCAAATTGAGCGTTGCCAGTTTGCTTGGCAAGTCCCTGCACAATTTCCGGGTTGATCCCTAAGTTGTGGATAGTGGACATCATACCCGGCATCGAAATCAATGCGCCACTACGCACGGAAATTAACAAAGGATTTTCTGTCGAACCAAATTGCTGCCCAGTCTGTTTCTCAATAATAGCCAATTGTTTGTGCAATTTTTCCACAAAATCCCGCCAAGCCGGTGGATAGCCACGTACTACTTTTTCATAGCGGAAAAACTCAGTCGTCAATACAACGCCGGGTGGTACCTTGACACCATGCTTAACCAAGTGCGTTAAATGAAATCCCTTATTACCCAAATGGATAGGATCATCATTCAAAGGGTTGGGATTATGGAGAGAGCAAAACAGCTTATCTGGATCATAGAGCATGAGCAAATCCAGAGCCGTACCACGCAAGCGAGTACCTTGATCACTTAAAATCTGATAGGCGCGAGTAATATAGTTATCCATCGCCTGTAGCCCCGGCGTTTCAGCAATCAGATCACGCTCAAAGCTTTCGGAAATGCGGCTCAAATTGCATTTCGTATCACCATCAACAAATTGGGGCGCATAGCGCGACAATAAGGTCTTCTTATCCAATGTTGGCACAATAATTGCTAAATTTTCATGGTGATGACTCGTATAATAGGTGTAGATGATATCTTTGAGCGCTTCCGACATGCTCCGGAACAAATCAACATACTGCCGATAACGAAATCCTTTCACTTCTAGGGAGCGTTCTAGCACATCAACTAAATGAACAAAGCGCCTTGATGCGATACCATTAACTGCCAATGCCCTGAGAAATAGTTTTAAGGCTTTTACAACCTTGTAAAGATTGCCCCTGGTGAGCAAGCCCGGATTTAATTCTTCAATCAGCTTTTCCAAATAGACGTTGGCAAGATTTTCCAACCGGAATGACAAACTTAATGCGTCAAATTTCCGCTCACGATAATAACCATAAACGGAGGGAATATCGGTGGTGACATGGCGTTTTTGCAAAATATCTTCTGATATTTCAAATACTTCCTTACTTAATATGATCTTTTGCAAATTTTCCATGGCTTCAAGGAGCACATCCAGACATTGATAGGGATCATCCTGTTGCAACACATCCAAGACGGCTTGCATGTCTGGCAGTCCGAGTTTTTTAGCCGCGACTAATTGTTCTTGGATCTCCTGAAAACCAAGATTATATTTAAGGTTGAGCAAATGATACATGCGTAGCATGAGGAAGACGCGCCGCTTTTCCTGTTCCGGGTAAGCGTCAAGTCCTTGAATCACCTGCTCAGTTTTAGCTAAGGGACATTGCAATAGTTGTTCTTCTTCGGAATAGCATTGCGTTGCAAAGAGTTCCTTGGTGATCCCATGGACAGATTCAACATAAGGACCAGTCGGCTCAATTTGCGCCAACACATCTGGCGGGACAAATTCAGCTATCTGCGCCTTATCCGCTGTGCGCCAAAAAGTCAAGACAGCCCGCATGAAATCGACGATCCAGTTATTGCTCTCGACATGACATTGTTTACGCAGAAAGTGAACTAAATGGTCTTGACGTTGAGTGATTTCATCAAGCTCGGTTGAGACTTCGCGTAATAAGCCTTCTGCTCCGATGTCGTTGTAATAAACCGGCAACAATTTGGCAAATTGCTTGACCAGATTATAGACTGGAGAAACATTGCTGTTTAGCAACCGAGTGACTTCCTTTTGGAATAAATCGGTATCACGGATGCAGGTGCCGGTTAGTTTGATATTAATGATTAAGGCTGACAATAAGGTGTCAAACCATTCGGGATTTTGTTCAATCAATCCCAGCCAAACGCGGATATTGACAATATGCGCGGGATTGTCAATGGGTTGCCACTCGCGCGTGAATCCGCTCACATGGCTGTATTGAAAACCAAAGCGCACCGTTTGCCCTAAAAAGGCTTCAACCATTCGGCTATTGTTGCGTTTATAGATTTCAATACCGAGCGTTTTGATCAGTTGCTGGGCAGTCTCAGGATATTTCTCTACATTACTCTTGAGAAATTGAAAGGTTTTAAGAAAGAATTCTTCTATCTCTTCGTAACTTTGGCGGCGCACCATTTGCACCAATGCGCGGTTAATTTCTTTGAGGGTACTCTCATGGAGCATCAAAAGTCCCTCAGTTTCCATAATTCTAAACAAATAGGTTAGCTTTAGAGTTTCCCGTGCTTCGCCCTCCGATTTGTTTAGTTGTTGTCCAATACGCTGATACGCTTTGACGATATCCATATAGGCGGGCAAACTGGAAACCTTAGATAAGAAATCCCGTCCCGTATATTCTTTTTTAAGGGCTTTTAAGTCTTGGATATGCGCCTGTATGGTGCTATGGGAAATTTCAGACAAGCCGGGGAGAGAATAGAGTGCAGGATCGCTTTGAATTAACCAATAACGATAAGTGCATTTAAGCATACGATAAGTCAAATCGCTCAACACTTTCCAGTCAAGATCATCATCAGCTAAGTACTTGGTTAACAAGTCATTTAATGTTCGCTTCAATGGATAAGAAATACGCGCCAGCAAGAGCCGTTTTTCATCTGGCAAGTTACCCAGTTCTTGAAAAATGTCGGTGATCGTGCTGCTATAATCCGGCAATTGTGCGGAACTGAGCAAATTAACCAGTCGATCCAAATAAGCGCCAATGAGCTCAGCGGCTTCTTCGGGGGGGAGTTGTTTTGCCTCATCATCCATCGCCTCCAAAAATATTGTGATGAATAAATAAGCACAACGCGGCCCTTGCGGATGACTAATATAGCGTGAGACATTTTTCAAGACAAAGCGGCGTAATTCTGGTAAAATCAAACGCCAATTTCGGTACGGGTGATGTAATTCATACAACAGCTTGTTAAGTGTCTTGAGTATGCCGCCATAAGAATTCACGGGTTCTCGCAAAATGAAAAACCGGGGATCGATTTTAACGCTTTCGACCGCTGTCTCTCGGAGATTGGCCTCTAGGGCAGTGGATGATTCAAGCCCATAAGAGGTGGGGGTTTGTTTTGTCATTAGTTGTTTTTTTAGTCGATGTTAAAGTTATCATTTACTAATATACTACAAGAGGTGTCGTTTTTTTGACTAAAAATAACCATAACAATATAAATATTTTTTATAAAATATAAAGCCCAAGATAAATATAAAGCCCAAGATAAATCTTGGACTCCAAAATGCCCTGTCTGGAGTCCAAGATTTATCTTGGGAGTGAGCAGGCTGCCCAAGATAAATCTTGGACTCCAAATATCAATAAACTCCCACATGAAGTTGCGTCTCTGGCAGACGGTGTTGGCGCAACATCGCCTCGGCAACGGCTACAAAAGATTTGGAGCCGCTGAGGTACACTTCAACGTCATTGAGATCAGGGTAATCTTCAACCACTCGCTTGAGTGATTGTCCTGACTCACCCGTCAGTGCTGTATATTGAAAATTGTCTAAGGCATCCGCCCAAGCACGGCAAAGATTGTCCTGATAATGTCCGCCCTCATTAGGTGTTATCCAATACAAATGGGAGGACGCTACCGTATCCAACGCCATCGCATGTTCAATAAGGCTCTTGATCGGGGCGAATCCGTGCGCCTGGGCTATAAACAGGGCAGGGCGCGTTGAGTCTTCTTGCAAAACAAAATCGCCTTTTGGTCCCTCAATATTCACAGTATCTCCCTTTTTCAAGGTGGGAAAAGCTTTATCCAAGTGAAACTCAAGCAAACGTCCATCACAGGGGCAACTGGCGATAAAATAGTCTGCTGAAATACCGTCTGTTAGTGTGAGTGTCGCAAACTGTCCGGCTAAAAATCGTAAAGTTTGCGTCGGCGGTGTCTGTACTTGTAGCACTAACAGGTTGTCTGCCATATTTTCAAGCTTTTTGATTTTCGTCTCTATCTGTTGCAAGGGAATATCTGCGACTGAGTGGGCTTCTGCGGCTTCAATCACCAAATCTGTCAGCGCAGTGTGGGAACACATAAGCTTGTAGCCCATCTGTTTTTCCATATCGCTGATAATGTAATCATGGTGGCGAATTTTCTGCACTTCCCCTGAGAGGATTCGCGCCTTACATAAGCCACAATTGCCATTATTACAGCCATAGTTCAAGGCTAAACCGCTACGCAGCGCGGCTTCGATAATGGAATCTTTGCCTTCGACAAAGAATTCATGCCCACTGGGAATGAGTTTGACATGCGCGGCGATAATGCGAAGGACGGTATTTTTGGCGAGTAATTCTCCTGCTTTATCTGTGGTTTTGTTGGAATGGCTTTGTATTTCTGTTTTTAACCAGTTATGGAGTGCGACAAGATTTGAGCGCAAGTGGCTCTCATCAGCTTTTTTGGCATCACTCAGTTTTTGTGTGAGTGTGTCAATTAATTCTAAATATCTCCTTAATTGGGATTTGATCTCGATAAATTCTTTGCTTAATGTGGTTAAGCGGGCAATGAGCACTTGGGGACTAGGCAAAGCTCTGTCTTCCAGCACAATGCTGGGTTTCGCAGCGGTTTTTATTCGAGCTACCCGCTCTAACATAGTGGTGTCGTTCATTTGAGTTTCAGGGTAGGCGCGTAGCAAATCAGTTATGGCTATCTCACCTTCAAAGGTGGACAATTCACCATTTCTAATTTTCTTTTGGAGCACGCCGCGTGTGACACCGACTAGACGCGCTGCTCTGGATAATGTTAATAGTTGAGGCATTTTATTTAGTCTCCATTGTTTGGGTAGTTTAGATTGACAAATTAATTAGCACATTGTCAAATTATTTTGGAATCCAAATGTTTTTTTGTGCAAAGTCTTGTAATTTTATTAAAAATACTCTATTTAAAGTGCTAGGGCAATCTGAAGGATTATTTTCAAATGACTGATTTAGCAATAAAAAATTTCAGAGTCAAAAATTTTAAAGCCATTGTCGATAGTGGTACTGTTGAATTTGAGCCATTGACAGTGTTGATTGGCAATAATGGTGCTGGCAAAAGTAGTCTTCTTGAAGGTTTGGAAACTTATCAAAGCATTCTCAAGTATGGTTTAGAAATTGCCATGAATCGTTGGCAAGGTTTTGAACAGGTGCGAAATCGCATGTCGATTGATAGTCCGCCCATGACATTTGAATTGTGTCGGACAATGGACGATAGGACATTTCGTGCTAATATGTCAGTGACAGTTGGCGAAGACAGTGAAGCGCTGATTCAAAATGAACAACTTTTTTTTCGCGATCAATTGATTGTTGAGCGTCAAGCTGATAATGCCTTTGATTTTCCTGAACTGGAGTCGTATGATTTTTCGGCACCAGCAAGCAGTGAATTTTCAATACTTTCAAAGAGTAATTCTGCACTTTGGGCTGCCTTATCAAGGTATATGAAACACATACAATCCACATCCTCGTCAACGAGATTGATGGAGTGGTTAGAATATGTTAATAAAAATAAACGATTTTGGGAGAGTTTCGATTGTCAATTTATGACGCTCAATTCTTGTAGCAGTTCGATGCCGCAAAAACGGACTGGGCGTGAAGTACAACTCAATAAAGATGGCTCCAACATCGCCAAATATCTGTTAAACCTCCGCAAGCTGAATCCAGCAGCCTTTAACAGCGTTTTAGAGGCTTTGCAACATTTGCTGCCGTATGCAAATGATTTGCAAGTGGTATTGAGTAGCGAATTGAAACGCAGTGTCTATTTACAATTGACAGAGGGAGAGTGCCAAATTGCCGACTGGTTATTATCCACTGGTACTTTGCGAATCGTGGCATTATTGGCTTTATTGCGACATCCTAAACCACCTCCATTGATTGTGATTGAAGAAATTGAAAATGGTTTAGATCCGCGTACTCTTCAATTTATATTAGAAGAAATACGCAATGTTGTAAATTCTGGCAAAAGTCAGGTGATTTTGACCACTCATTCGCCTTATTTTTTGGATTTATTGCAGCTAGAGCATATTGTGTTGGTGGAGCGTGATGAGTGTGGACAACCGACATTTTTGAAGGCTGATAATAAAGACTCATTGCTGGAATGGCTCAAAAAGTGGTAGGATATTTATCAAGGAAGTCCAAGATAAATCTTGGACTCCTACTACGCTGTCAATTTGTTTTTTTGGAGTACAAAGCTTTAGCTTTGTACTGTCTGACAAAGCTAAAGCTTTGTACTCCAACACGTCAAGATAACTTTGACGGAGTACTACTTACCTTTTTAAGATTTTTAAAGGATAATTTGGCCACTGTTTTTTAAGTTTTTTGAAAACTTGCTGAGCTTGTTCAGAGGTATAAGGCATACCACCCCCTTTATTTTTCCATCCTGTCCCTGACCATTCGATAGGTGATTTAGGATTGAACATTAAGCCAATAATATAGCGCGATGTGGCAGAACTCGTGCTTGTCTTTTCGTCTATGCCTACTAACTCTTTTTCGAGTCTCTCAATTTCCTTGGTATCGCGTAGCTGAGTGAAGTCAGTTTGCTGAGGGCTTGGTTTGAACTCATAGTTGTCAATCTCTTTTAATTTTTCTGCAAGCCTCACCACCACGCTTTCAAAATCACTCAGATCATTTAAGGACTTATTCTGATTATTTTGCTCGTTTTCTAACTGTCTCAAACGTTTTTCTAATTCGCTACTAAGAGATGTCATTACAATTCCTAAGCTTTATCGAAAATTTACGTGATCTTGGTATTTTTTCTGATATAGATGTACATTTTGCAAAATTTATGGCAACTCTCTCTGAGAGTGCAGATGATGCTTTATTATTAGGGGCGGCACTCGCTAGTCATTTTACAGGCGTTGGCTCCTCTTGCGTGGATTTAAAGATTTTAGCTGAACAAGCATTTCCACTGCAAGCCGATCCGGGTATGGATACCTTGCTTTGCCCCAGTTTATCCCACTGGCAACAGGTGCTGTTGAATTGTCGCGTGGTTGGTCAACCTGGGGATTATACGCCATTAGTGCTTGATAAACACCGTTTATATTTGTATCGCTATTGGGATTATGAACAGCAATTGGCTGCCCAAATTCGTGCCCGCTGTGCGATGCAATGTACTGATGTCAACCATGATATTTTAAATGAGGGCCTTTTGCGATTATTTCCCTCACAAAAAGATCAGCAGAAAATCGCGGCCTTGACAGCGATATTACAACATTTTTGCATTATTTCCGGTGGTCCGGGTACGGGCAAAACTTCTACGATTGTTAAAATTTTAACATTATTAGTTGAACAAAATCCAAAATTGAGTATTGCTTTGGCGGCACCGACGGGTAAAGCGGCGACTCGTTTGCAGGCGGCTCATTTGGCTTTACAGGATTGTGCCCCTGCTGTTAAAGCGGCTATTCCTCAAGAGGCTTATACAATACACCGTTTACTCGGTAGTAAGCCCGATTCGCCTTATTTTATCAGTCATGCTAGTAATCTTTTACCTTATGACGTGGTGGTTATTGATGAGGCTTCAATGGTCGATTTGGCTTTGATGACAAAATTGGCACAAGCGATACCTAAATCAGCCCGTTGGATTTTATTGGGTGATAAAGATCAATTGGCATCGGTGGAGGCGGGTACAGTGCTCGGTGATATTTGTGATGCGGGCATAGAAAAAAATATTGTGTTATTAGATAAGAGTTATCGGTTTAGTGAGGAGAGTGGGATATGGAAATTGGCACAGGCGGTTAAGCAAGGTGAGAGTGAAAAAGCTTTGCATATTTTGCAATCTGATAAATATCCCGATGTCAATTGGCATTATTTAAATGATGAATTGCCTACTATTTTGATCGATCAAATGGTGAGTGCTTTTTCTCGTTGTTTAAAGGAAAAGCAAGCGGCAAAAGTATTGCAATCATTTGAAAATACTATCATTTTATGTGCGCTACGTCGTGGCCCTTATGGGGTAGAGGCGATCAATCGTAAGATTGAAGAGGAATATCGTCGAAAAGGTTTGATACGGAGTCATTATCGCTGGTATCATGGTCGCCCGATTATGATTACTCGCAATGATTATCGCCTTCAATTGTTTAACGGAGATATTGGTATCATACTGAGAAAACCCACTGGCGGTTATGAATTACAAGCTTTTTTTCCAGATCAAGGGGGGCAAGTGCGTACATTTTGGCCTAATCGTTTGCCGGAGCATGAAACGGTTTATGCTATGACTATTCATAAAAGCCAGGGCTCAGAATTTGATAATGTATTAATATTATTACCGGATCAATTTTCACCCATTTTGACCCGGGAATTAATTTATACGGGTATGACTCGCGCTAGAAAATCTGTGAGTGTGTGGGGAAATGAGCAGGTGTTTATGGAGGCGGTTTCACAAAAAATTACTCGTTCTTCGGGATTGCGTGAAAAGTTGTAAAATTCTTTGCGGAGCAAAGAGGCAGGCATTCCCACGCCGAGCGTCAATGCCATTAAGTTAAGGATTATTTGTAGGGTGGGTAGAGCGAGAGCGAAACCCACCATTGTTAAAAATTTCAACGAGTTACAGTTGTTTCGGGAATGAGCGGAGCGATTTCCCGAAACTCAGTCGCCACAACGGTTTAGCGCAGCGATCTTCGTTGCGGGAAATCCGCTACGCGCAATGAGCGAAACAACTTTCGAGGCAAAAGTTTTTGTGCAACAAAAACTTTTGCCTCGAAAACTGTTAACTATTTTTTCAAGATAATTGAAGGGTGCCTAAATTATCAATCATTATATTTTTTGTGAGACTGTCATAATGAAATTAAATAAACATTTGCTAAATAGTTTTTTTTTAATCTTAATGATAGCCGCCTGTTCGTCTATCGCCTTAAAAGATAGATTAAATGTTAGCTCAGAACAGCAGAACATTATCTTAACGGCTGAACAGAAAGCGACACCTGAAGGCAAAAAAATATTAGTCACTGGACGACAAATGATAGAAAACAAGGTTATTCTACCGGGCGGTTGCTGGGATTATATTCACGAAATTTATAACCGCGCTGGCTATCCAAACTTACCTACAAAACGCGAGGATGTTTTTAAAAGTGTCAGTACGGGACCATACGCCAATATCAATCTGTTTCGGCTAGGCGATTTTCTCTATTTTATTAACCACTCTTATAAAAATTTTGAACATAGTGCTATTTTTATTGATTGGCTCGATAACAAACAAGCACTGATGCTCAGCTATGCTGGAGAAAATCGCCATCAACCGGCTCGTTATTTCCCATACGATTTATCCAGCGTATTTCGTGTTATTCGAGCGAAAAGATAACTACAGGGATTAGATATAAGCAGGGATAAGTCAAAACACTAACTACAGGGATTTTTTTTTAGCAGAGATAAATTTATAGAAATCCTATTTCTTAAAGAAATAGGATTTTTAGGTTCCATCAAGGGCAACTAATGGTTCAATGGCGACTGTTTGGCAATCAACTTTGGAATTATCAGACAATTTGCTCAAATATCACCCTTCCGCGAAACTTCCTTGACAACGCCTTCAGGAATAATCCAATTTTCCGCTAAAGGGCTGATGGACGAAAGAAGGAGATATATCAAATTGTGTTAAAGCCATAATAAAGTCTTCTCGGCACAATCCAGCTATTTCAGCCGCTTTTTCTTGAGACACCATTCCTTTTTCGTACCACATAACGGCAGCCTTCACTGTTTTGCTGGTTTGGGTATTCATTTTTAACCTTCTTTATTTTAATGTTTTTCCTTGAGCTTAGGATAAGCTTAATGGCATTTGCGTAAATCATAGCCAAGATAAATCTTGGACTCCTAAATTCTTGTCTTTTATTATAATGCAGCACATCAAAACACTGCTTTAAGGCTCGCATGTTTTTAAGGTGATTTGATTTAAATCCTATTTCTTCAGTTGCCCCCCAAATCCCTGTCGTTAACCCAATGCCATTAAGTTAAGGGCAACCACAAGGGGGGGCAACCACAAGGGATTGCCCCTACGGACCGCATTTTTTGTAGGGGCAATCCTTTATGGTTGCCCTTAACTTAATGGCATTGGTCGTTAACCAGAAATAATTGACTTCACCCAAAATCCGCCCCATATTAGCGAGTTCAAATCAACTACTTTATGGGAGAAATAAATTGTATTACAAATACATAACGCTACTCGCTTTGCTGTTGGGCAGTACAGCAAAACCGATGGCTGGTGAAGTCCACGAATTTACACTGGACAATGGCTTACAATTAATAGTCAAAGAAGATCACCGAGCACCCGTCGTCGTCACCCAAGTCTGGTATAAAGTCGGTGCGAGCTATGAAGAGGCTGGCAAAACAGGCTTATCGCACATGTTAGAACACATGATGTTTAAAGGCACAGCAAAATATTCGCCCGGAGAATTTTCCCGCATCATGGCAGCCAATGGGGCGAGTGAAAATGCCTTTACTGGTACCGATTACACCGCCTATTTTCAAACCTTGGAAAAAAGCCGCCTTCACATCAGCTTTGAAATGGAAGCGGATCGGATGCGTCACTTGGTGCTGACTGAAAAAGAATTTGTCAAAGAAAGACAAGTTGTGACAGAAGAACGCCGTACCCGTACTGAAGATAAGCCCATCAGTCAAACAAATGAACATTTCATGGCAACCGCTTATCAAACCAGCCCTTATCACAATCCCGTGATCGGCTGGATGAGTGACATTCAAAATTATACCTTGGCTGACTTAGAAGCCTGGTATCAACGCTGGTATGCGCCCAATAATGCCACCGTTGTCGTGGTTGGTGATGTTGAGCCACAAGCCGTCTTAGCCTTGGCTAAACAACATTTTGGTCCCCTCAAACCCAGTCAAATTACCCCCCCCTCTCCGCGCCCAGAAGTTGAACAATTTGGTCTCAAACGAATTACCATCAAATTGCCCGCTAAATTACCTTATTTGATGATGGGCTACAAAGTACCCGCCTTAAAAACCATCGCTGAGGAAAATCAATGGAAAGTTTATGCCTTAGAAGTCTTAGCCTACATACTGGATGGGGGCGACAGTACCCGTTTATCCAAAAATTTAGTGCGAGGGCAACAAATCGCAACCAGCGCAAGTGCCGGTTATGATCCTTTTAGTCGCTTAACCGATTTGTTTACATTTTCTGGCATACCAACAAACGCGCATACGGTGCCTGAATTAGAAAAAGCCTTACGAGAACAGATTCAACAATTGCAAACGACTCTGGTAGATAAGGCAGAATTGGATCGAATAAAAACGCAATTACGCGCATCTCAAGTCTATGAACTCGACTCAATATTTTATCAGGGCATGAAAATTGGACTGTTGGAAACAGTCGGACTGGATTGGCGGATATTTGACACATACTTAGAAAACGTCAAAGCTGTGACAGCGGAACAAGTGCAAGCGGTTGCACGTCAATATTTGATAGATAAAAACTTAACCATTGCCGTACTGGAACCAATCAACGAGGAGAACAAATGAAATCTTTTTTGAGCAATGCTTGCTTATGGCTATTATTACTGAGTAGTTCTACTTTTGCCATACCCACCATTCAACACTGGCAAACGGATAATGGCGCACGAGTCTATTTTGTCCCTGCACCCGACTTGCCAATGGTAGATATTGAAATAGTCTTTGATGCAGGCAGTGCCCGCGATGGGGATAAACCAGGGCTCGCTATGCTAAGTAATGGCTTACTCACTGAAGGGGCGGGCGGATATTCGGCAGACGAAATTGCTGAATACTTTGAAAATTTAGGCGCTAAAATTGGCAACTCGCTCGTCAGCGACATGGCAACAGTCAGTCTAAGGAGTCTCACAGAACCGCAATTGTTGGAGCCAGCCGTAGAAATGCTGACTTTATTACTGGCAAAAGCAGATTTTGAGGAAACGCCGTTTGAACGTGTTCGGCAACAAATGTTGGTCAATCTCCAATATCAAGAACAATCCCCAGGCGCTATTGCCAAAAAGGCGTATTATAGTGCTGTTTTTGGTACGCACCCTTATGGGACATTATCAAGCGGCACCCCTGAAAGCGTAGCCGCTTTAAGCCGTGACGATGTGAAGGCATTTTATGCTCGCTACTATGTGGCTAAAAATGCGGTGATAAGCATCGTCGGTGCCTTGGATAAGAAAGCGGCTGAAAAGCTTGCCAATCGTGTCGTCAGTCAATTGCCCGTTGGAAAAACGCCACCGACTTTACCTGTCGTTGCTGCTTTAAGCGAAGCTAAAAGGATACATATTGATCATCCATCAACGCAAACGCATGTTTTAATCGGACAACCGGGGATGGCGCGAGGCGATCCTGACTATTTTACCTTGTATGTGGGTAACTATATATTAGGGGGCAGTGGATTAGTTTCGCTTTTGGCAGAAAAAGTGCGAGAAGAACGCGGATTGGCTTATAGCGTTTACAGTTATTTTGCGCCGCGACGGGTTGCAGGACCCTTTATAGGGGGCTTAGAAACCCGTAATGATCAAACCGCACAAGCTTTGCAAGTGGTAAATGAAACGCTAGACAATTTTATTAAAAATGGCCCTAGCGAGGATCAATTAAAAAAGGCTAAACAAGGTATTACGGGCAGCTTTCCACTCCGCATCAAGAGTAATAGCGATATTATCAGCTATTTATCAGTGATAGGTTTTTACCAGTTGCCGTTGGATTATCTACACCAATTCAATAATAAGGTTGAAGCGGTGACGTTGGAAATGATTAAAGATGCTTTTCAACGAAGGCTGCACTTGGATAAGTTGGTGATTGTTACTGTGGGTGGAAAAAATTAAAATTTTGGTAGGAGTCCAAAATAAATTTTGGACTCCTAACGGCGCCGGAGTCCAAGATTTATCTTGGAAAAAAGATTTGGATAGGGTGAGTGCGGAAATAGCCAGGCGCAAAGCTGCAAGGGCAGAATTTGGGGCTCGATGTCGGACGGTTTTTGAAAAACTCCGCCCCCAGTTAATCAAACAATATTACAACTGGTTTATTGCCGTTGATCCAGACTGCGAAAAATATTTAATCGACCCCTCCCTAGAAGGTTTGGTTGAGAAAATCCGAGCCCGCTACCAAGATGGTATTGTCAAACTGACTACTTATCGACTAAACGAAACGGGAGTCTGCGGCAGAATATGATTTTTGGTAAGTTTGGGGATAACGGCGAATTAGTTTTTGAAATTAAATTGGTAGCTGTAACTGGAGAACGATTTATAGTGGATGCCCTTTTGGATACTGGTTTTACTACGGGATGGCTAAAGGGGGTGAGTTATTCGATATCCATGAAGGCAGGATAATTATTGATGGAGAAGAGGTGACAATTCCAGTTCACGTTGGTGATGAAATCCCTGAATTTTTAATCGGTGCCCAATGGCTGGAAATCATGGAACTTGCGCTTCCGTTATTGACTGTTTTGACTTATCCTTAACCCATTATTAGATCAAATGTATGCCACAAACCAACAGCCACAACCGCCCCAAACAGTGAACTGCTAAAATTAACTAAATCATTGTTTAACCAACTAAAACCGCGCTTATGTACCGTTTTCCTACCACAAGAATGCAGCGGATAGCGTTCAGTCTCCATCGAACAATGGGGGCAATCATAAATAGCCTGCACCGTTGCCCCCAGTAGCGAATCCAACAACGAACCGCTCAATCCCGCCAACGAAACAACCAGCAAAATTAACGCTTGGGGAGTGAATAGGGTGCTAACTAAAGCAATCAGTCCCGCACCACCAAGAGTGGCTAAAGTGCCCCAAAAAGTGATCCCCCCCGACGTACCACGTTCAACAATTTCACCCGTCGTGATCAAGCGTGGCTGTTTCGCACTCAATACCCCCAATTCAGTCGCCCAAGTGTCCGCATTCACCGTTGCCATTGCCCCCGCGTAGGCTATCCAAAGCCAAAATTGATCCGGATAAAAAGCGTGGCTGATGACCAGTAAAGCACCCATACCCCCATTGGCGAAAACCTGCGCCCAATCACGTTGAGCACCTTTAGCGAATTTTTCGCCCAAATTCGCCTTGTAGCGACTAAAAGCACGAGAGAGCCCGCTTGAAGAAATAAAAAAAGTGAGCAACAACACAGCCCACGATAATCCGCCCAAGCCAAAAATCAGACCACCGATAATTGTCGCCGCCCACGCTCCACTGACAGATAATGCCCTGACACGCCACGCGATAAAGCCAATTAAAGCCCCTAGTAAGAAACCGATTAAAATTTGTGTGTTCAGCATATGATGAGGAAATTGGAGAGGAGGCAATGCCATTAAATTAAGGGCAACCATAAAGGATTGCCCCTACCTTCAGCCGTTTTTACTTCGTTGCTCCCTCCTAAAGGTCCCTCCTAAGGTCGGGACGGGAGGACAGGCTTAATGGCATTGCCCCATAGAGGGGGATATAGGAGATAAATTTATAATTCTTTCGCGTGTTCTGATAAATAGTTAGCCACACCATCTGGCGTGCCTTTCATACCCGCATCACCTTTATTCCACCCAGCAGGGCAAACTTCGCCATGTTCCTCATTGAACTGTAAAGCATCAATCATGCGAAGCATCTCATCAACGTTACGTCCAAGTCCTAAATCGTTGACCACTTGATGACGAACAACGCCATTCTTATCGATCAAAAATGAACCACGAAAAGCCACCGCTTGATTGGGGGTTTCCACATCATAAGCTTTGGCGATGGCATGCGTCAAATCAGCCACCAAGGTATAACCCACCGCACCAATACCGCCTTTATCTACCGGGGTGTTGCGCCAAGCATTATGTACATATTGTGAATCAACAGAAACGCCGATGACTTCAACATTGCGGTTTTTAAACTCATCCAAACGCTTATCAAAAGCGATTAACTCTGTCGGACATACAAAAGTAAAATCCAAGGGATAAAAAAACACCACAGCATATTTGCCTTTAACGGCTTCATTAAAATTATAGTCACCAACAATTTCACCATTGCCTAAGACGGCAGACGCTGTAAAATCAGGGGCAGAACGTCCCACTAATACACCCATTTTTGATATCCTCTTTTATTGTTACTATTAAGTTTTGTTAATGTCACTTATGGTGCAGTGACATTGGCAAATATAGATACTATTTTTGTAAATGCAAGTGAAAATCGGTTAAGGAGTCCAAGATTTATCTTGGACACTAGCTTGAAGACTCTTCAATCTCAGTTAATTTATTCACCAACATAGCACTCACACGACTAAACTGGCCACCAAATTCCAATTCAGCTTTGGCTTCACTTTTGTGCCCTGCCAAGGCTAAAGTCAGCACATGAGCGGCATCATGATGGAATTTTTTATGCAATTCAGAGATTTTTGAATAATCAGCTAACGTTTTTCCCTCTGCTGAATCAAGCAATTTTCCAAAATCACAGTGATGGTGATCCCGCAGTTCATCAACTGTGAATGACGCTTTCTGTGTATCTATAACCCGTTTCAGATGGAATTTCCATTGACTATGCGCTAGGATCATTTTATCTATTTTGTTCACTTTGGACTCCTTTATCTAAAAACATTATTTTGAACATTGTTTTATTCTTATAAAAATTTTTTTATACTCTCAAAAAATCCACAAAAAACAAATAATAATAACACAAACTTGAAATTTTACATGAATAAGCGATTTAAACAGTTGGATTATGATCACTTTGAGGAAGTTCATAACAATGGAGAAGCGGGTAACAACAGTGAACAGCGCCGTGGGCGTTAATACTTCAAAGGCAGGTTAAACAACTGGGAAGCCAAACATTATCTATTCGGTTCCAATATTTTTTTTAAAGCTTAAAAATCCTATTTTTTTAAAAAATAGGATTTTTTTGATAGCAAGAAAAAGTAGTCGAAGGAGTCCAAGATTTATCTTGGTCTCGCCCAAGATAAATCTTGGACTCCAATGGCGTAAATATCCCGGGGTTTTGCACAAAATTTACCGACACGATAAAGCATTTCTAAATCTTTTTGGTACAAATCCTTAATATCTGTAAACGCTGCGGCTGGAAATAATTCAGTCTGCCCTTGGTCATTTTTTTCGGCAAACCAGAGCTGTTCTGGCTTTAGAAATTCCATGAAATAAGTATTATGAAATGAACAGATAAGCTGGGCACCTTTTTTATTTTCGGCAGGATTTTCAAATAATTCTAGTAAATAAGCGACTAAATTTTGGTGTAATTTAAGTTCTATTTCATCAAAAATCAACACGGTTCCGTTTTCTAACGCTTGTAATACGAATGATAATACCAATAAAAATTGCAAGGTGCCAGAACTTTCTGAATGATACCCAAAATCCGCTAAGATATTGTCTATTTTATGCTTAAAAATTTGGAACGTGCATGAAATAACTTAGACAAGATGAGCAAGGTATGTAGCGTTTTTTAAATGTGCATCAAACTCAAGAATATTTTCATTTTATTGTTCGACGCAGAGCGTCGATGCAGGCATTCCCACGCAGAGCGTGGGAACGAGGAAGATTTCGTTGTTTAGCGTAGCGATCTTCGTTGCGGGAATTTCGCTGCGCGGATTTCCCGAAACACAGTGGCGGCGAGGGTTTCGGGAAATACGCTTCGCTCCATTCCCGAAACAACTTTTCAAGTGAGTGCGCGGAGCGTGGGAATGCCTGCCCCGACGCGCGCGTCGTTTTAAGGCAAATGAACAGCCATAGGTGGAGTCCACCCAGGCGCGAAATGTTCACAGGTGACAATCGTATAAATACCACCACGCACATTAAATTCTGCCCGTAAACGCATAAAGCGCGGCATACAAGCCTCCACTAAATCATTGAGAATTTGATTAGTCACCGCCTCGTGAAATGCACCTTCATTACGATAAGACCAAATATAATTTTTCAATGATTTTAATTCGATACACAGTTTATCAGGCACATAATCTAAAAACAGAGTTGCAAAATCTGGTTGCCCCGTTTTTGGACAGAGACAGGTAAATTCAGGCATACGGATATGAATAGTATAATCGCGTTCTGGATTAGGATTATCAAATATTTCAAATTTTTTAGAGGGTTGACTTGGCATTTTTTGTTTGTTTCAATTTGACATATACATCGCTTGTCGTTGTAATTCACAAAACTCATCAGCAGCATTATAGCCTTGCTTTTTCAAACTATGGTTGCGTACAGCCGCTTCAAGTAATACAGCTAGATTACGCCCTGGCGCAACGGGTAAACGGATTTCTGGAATATCTACCCCCAAGATGCGGCGGACACCTGAATCGCCTTGTAAACGATCAACATTTTGTAAACCTTCAGAAGTCATGTGTTCTAAATGGACAATCAGACGTAAATATTTATCTTTCTTAATGGCACTGTCACCAAAGAGGGCTTGTACATTCAAAACACCTAAACCACGCACTTCTAAAAATGGATTCATACCTGATAAAAGACAAGTACCACTGATCGTTTCGGGAGCAATTCTGGAAAATTCGGTGGCATCATCGGCAATTAAACGATGTCCTCGACTGACCAATTCTAGTGCTAATTCACTTTTACCGGTGCCACTTTCGCCCGTAATCAGAACGCCCATACCTAGCACGTCCAGAAAAACACCGTGCTTAGTAATGCGTTGCGCGAGTAGTCTGGCTATTGAGGTGTGTAAATAATTAATGAGGTTTTCGCCAGACAGTTGGGCTCTAAACAGAGGAATCTGATACTCCTCGGCGGCATGGAGTAAATCAGAGGGAACCTCAGGGCAGTCAACCATGATAATGCAAGCCAGATTCTTGTTTTCAAAAATTTGTTTAAATAAATCTTGATAAACGTTTTTGGCAAGGGCATCCAAATAGGCTAATTCGTAGGGACCGATAATTTGAATTTGGGGGGGGTGAATTAGGTTAAGATAACCAACATGCGCCAATTTTTGATCAGTTTCCAACAAAATGACACGATGTTCACCTCCTCTACCTGCGAGCCAAGTTAATGTTAAGCCTTCAGCATAATTTTTAAAGAGCTCTTCAATACTGAGCGGGATCATAACAAATCAGGTGGCGGTTGCCAGTGAGTTAATAAGTCAAATTTTTCGCTACACTCTTGAGTGTGACGCAACTTTTCACAAAACTTGTCTTTGCTAAACAGATAAGCCAATTGGGCTAAAATTTTTAAATGTTCTTCTGTAGAATCTTCTGGCACCATCAAAGCAAACAGTAAATCGACGGGTTGTTTATCAACGCCGTCAAAATCGATACCTTTTTCAAGTTGTAAAAAAGCAGCTAAGGTGACATCACATTGAGCGACTCTGGCATGGGGAATCGCAACACCTTTACCTATTCCCGTGCTGCCTAAACGTTCACGCTCGAATAAGCTGTCGAAAATATCGTGACTTGTCAATGAAGGGGTTTCTTTTGCCAGCAATCGACTAAAGTGTTCAAGCACACCTTTTTTGCTGTTCACTTCGACATGACAGAATATCCGTTCTGGCGTAAGAATGTTTGAAATTTGCATGTTGTTTCAGTTATCAGTTGTCAGTTATCATAACGTTCTCGTTCCCTTAGCGAAGCGCACTCACTTATACACAAGGGCAACCATAAAGGATTGCCCCTACCGAATCCGACGGTTTGTAGGGGCAATCCCTTGTGGTTGCCCCATGGCGCGTTTAATGATTAAAGCCATTAAATCAATTATTTAGAGTGCGCGAGGCAAAGGAACGAGAAAAACTGAAAAGTCTATTCAACAAGTTGAAGTTTTATGCCACCTTCAGATTGACGATGATCTTTAAGTTTTTCCTTATGTTTCTTGATTTGTCTATCCAATTTATCAGTCAAACCATCAATGGCAGCGTACATATCCTCATGTTCAGCACTAGCAAATAGGTTCGCACCATTCACATGCAAAGTCGCTTCCGCTTTTTGACGCAGTTTTTCAACACTGAGGACCACATGCATGTTAGTAACATGATCAAAGTGACGTTCTAAACGTTCCATTTTGTTGGTAACATAGCTACGCAGGGCAGATGTCACCTCAATGTGATGACCGCTAAGATTGAGTTGCATCTATGCACTCCTTTATAATATTAACAATGGTGAATTAACCAAGATAAATCTTGGACTCCAAAATATTTGAGGTTTTCAATTCTCAACTAAGCGTTTTCTCTCATTAGAAGCCGGTATAAGCATCGCTTCACGGTATTTGGCAATTGTGCGTCTAGCAATCTTGATTCCTCGCTCAGCTAATAGAGTAACAATTTTATTGTCACTGAATGGTTTAACGGGATTTTCAGCCGCAATCATTTTTTTAATGATGGCACGAATAGCAGTAGCCGAAAATTCGCCACGAGGATTGCTGTTAAGCTGACCGGAAAAAAAGTATTTAAGTTCAAAAAGACCTCGGGGCGTATGAATATATTTGTGGGTTGTCACACGAGAAATGGTCGATTCGTGCATCTCCAACTCCTCAGCAATATCATTCAATACCAAGGGTTTCATAGCCTCTTCACCATACTCAAGAAAAGCAGATTGACGTTTCACAATACAGATGGCCACTTTCAGTAAAGTATCATAACGACTTTCTAAACTTTTTATAAAGACGCGAGCATCTTGTAAAAGCGTTTTGATGCATTTTTTTTCCTCACGCCCTTTTTCCTTATTGGGATTGTAAAGCTTCTGTTTGGTCAGACGAGCATATTCGGCATTAATAGACAGTTTCGGTGAAGTTTCAGTATTGAGTTCGACTTTCCATTGATCTTTGACTTTTTTTACAAAAACATCAGGTACCACATAAGTTGTTTGCGAGGATTCAATTTTAGCACCAGGGGTGGGGTTGAGGGATTGAATAAGCTTAACGACTTCTCGCAAATCTTCACGAGCCAACTCCAAGCGTTTGGTTAATTGTGCATAATCATGTGTGCCCAAAACTTCCAAATAGTCTTGGACTAAAGATTTGGCTTTTTTTAACCAAAGAGTGTCAGGGTCATATTGGGCTAATTGTAATAGTAGGCATTCCCTTAAATCGCGGGCGCCCACGCCAATCGGATCAAAATATTGAATGCGATGGAGTACGGTTTCTATTTCCTCAATAGAGATAGCATTTTCACCTAAGCTTTGTGCAATTTCTTCTACTGAGCTACGTAAATAACCATCGCTATCAATGGCATCAATGATGGCTGTCGCACAGAGACGATCTAAATCACTAAAAGGGGTCAATTCCAATTGCCACTGCAAATAGTCTTGTAAGGTTTCAGGAGGACTTCCTTGATCGGCTAAGAAATCGTTGACTTCTTCGCGCTTGGAGAAATCATGTGGCGTGCCATCATAAATATCTTCCCATTTAGTATCAATCTCCAGTTCTTGGGGAATATCGTCACTGAGAGTCTCATCCTTCTCCTCGCTTGACAAATCCTGATCGTCGGCACTCTCATACTCGTTATCATCACTCCTTTCCAACATAATGTTAGAATCCAATGTCTGCTGAATTTCCTGACGTAACTCATGGCTAGATAACTGCAAGAGACGAATCGCATATTGCAGTTGTGGAGTGATGACAATTCGAGTATTAATTCCAGGAATTATATTGATATTTGTTTTTGCCATAATTGTTTTTAAATCCAGTTTAAGCGCTTGATTGTGCCGAAATCATTCACTAAACAATAACTGAATTACAATTTAAAATTTTGACCAAGATAGACTTCTTTAACATGTTCATTGTCTAAAATACTTTCTGGTGTCCCTTCCGCAATCAATTGTCCTTCATTAACAATATAGGCACGATCACATATACCCAAGGTTTCACGCACATTATGATCGGTGATTAAAATCCCAATATCTAAACTACGTAAATGGGCAATAATTCGTTGAATATCCAACACAGAAATTGGGTCGATCCCCGCAAACGGCTCATCAAGCAAAATAAAGAGCGGCTCTGAGGCTAAAGCACGGGCAATTTCAACACGCCGTCGCTCTCCCCCCGATAAACTCATGCCGATATTGTTGGCTAAGTGTTCTATATGCAAATCGGCCAACAGTGACTCAAGTTTTTGTTTTCGCTCTTTTTTTGAAAAAATTTGCACTTCAAGAACGGCCATAATATTATCAGCAACGCTCAGTTTACGAAAAATGGAGGCTTCTTGCGGTAAATAACCCAACCCCATCTGTGCCCGCTTGTGCATGGGATAGCGAGTGATGTCGGTTCCACCGAGAGAAATGGTGCCTTTATCAGGCGTAATGAGGCCAACTATCATATAAAAACTCGTGGTTTTGCCTGCACCATTTGGTCCTAGCAATCCCACGGCTTCACCGCTACTAACATTGAGGTTAACCTCTTTGACGACAGGACGAGATTTATACTGTTTCGCCAGATGATGTGCCGAGAGTGTAGTCATTTATCCGTTTTGATAGGTTTAAAAGTCACTGAAATCCGTTTATTTTTATACTTGCCTTTATCCACTTCAATGATACTATTTCCGATATTATAAGTGATACGGGGTGCGGTAGAGATGTAAGCGTCTTTTCCACTGATTACCTTTCGTAACTCCGCCTTTTCTCTTAAGTAGAGTATATTTTTTAAGGCATCATATTCTATCTCATTCGCCTCAGCTTTGAGAATTTCTCTATTGTCAAGACGTTGCACAAAATAAACGGGTTTACCTTTAGCAAAAATGTTTTTAATTTCTTGTTTTTGCGTGTAATTCATCTTCACCGTATTGGCATTAATACGGATGCTGCCTTGGGTGACAATGACTTTACCCTCATAAGTGACAACTCTTTTAATATTATTAATCGTCGCTTTATCAGCCTCAATATTAATGGGTTGTTCGCTATCGGTGGAGAGCCCAAAAACGCTATTCCACAGTAACACACCTATAAAGAGTAACGTGATCTTATGGAAGTACATAGTGTCCTCGTACATGTGAAAGTAAATCCACCCGTTCCGTGGACAAAAAAACACGCATTCCTATGCTATGAGTTTTGCCGTAGTTACTGATAAGCGTCGTCGGGGCGATTGTTTCGGCCTGTTCGCTATCAAGTTGCACCCACACATCCCGTGAGATAATTTCCATGGTTTTTTGTTGCTGTCCTAAGATCGTATTACCGATTAACCACACTTGATTGCCATCGGGCGAAACTTCAGCCAGTTCGGCACGCACCGTCCACGTCGGCTGCGCCTCCTTATAAAACACCATATAAGGCGCGGTCAATGTCGCGTTGCGATCTGGATAATGTATCATTGTTTCGGCTATCAATTGATTTTTCAAGCGACCATGTTCATCCATTTGGGTGCTTTTAAAATTTTTAAACGTATAATCAGAAACTTGAGCACTACTTTCCGTTTGCTTGGAGAGATCATCATCCAAGCTACGCACGAGCCAAGTTGTAGCCAGTGCTAAACTGATTAAAACGAGCCAACCACCCCAACGATTTAACATGCCTTATCCTTTTAAATTCCAAAACGACTTAATTGCTCCGCCCATGTCCCCTGTGCTTGCATGATTAATTCACAAACTTCTCGCGCTGCACCGCGTCCACCTGCTGCCTGCGTTTGCCAATGGGCATATTTGAGTACTAAATCAGGGGCATCTGCCACAGCAATGGCTAAGCCTGCCTCTAACATCACCGGCACATCAACAAGATCATCCCCCACATAAGCCACTTGTTGGGGCGCTAATTGTAATATATCACACAATTCTTTGAATGCAGAGAGTTTATCAAGTCTGCCCTGAAAAACATGCTCTATCCCCAACGACTGCATACGGTGTGTGACGACACCTGAATTTCTAGCCGTGATGACACCAATAATCACCCCCGTTGCTTGTAGCAATTTCAGACCTAAACCATCACGGGCATAAAATGCTTTATATTCTTGTCCTTCATCGCCTAAGTAGAGGCTACCATCCGTCAAGACACCATCAACATCAAACACGACTAGACGAATAAGGGCTGCTTTTTCAAATATAGCTTTCATGATTAAACCACTCGCGCTCGTAACAAATCATGCATGTGCAACACGCCAATTAAATTATCTTGTTCATCTATTACCAGCAACACCGTGATTTTATGAGATTGCATCAAACTCAAAGCATCAACCGCCAAAGACTTAGCCCCCAGCGTTTTACACGGTGCTGTCATCACCTCAGTGATCATTGTACTATGAATATCAACTTGTTTATCAAACACACGACGTAAATCGTTAACTTGGCGATGCCGGTCACGACCCTTATCTCCCATGTAGGCAAGAGTTTGGAATGCACCCCGCAAAGCCAGTCTGCAAAACCGGACTTGAGACTCTCGAACTCATCCGGCTCCTCGGATTAACATAATCTAATGCTAAGTAGAATATCTATCAATAACTTCTCTCATTAGTTGAGGGGGACATCCCCTGAGTCAATTTACTCCAAGAACTTTATAGTAAATCTCCTAGCTACTTAAACGACTTCAAGTTTCCTTGTTACCGTCCGATACAGGTGTTATTATTCCTGCGTCTTTTCCGATTCTAAGTACAGTAGAGGTACCAATAGGTTTCATACCTTCAGCTTGGAAGGCCGGTGCCATACCATTGTTTAAAAACCCTTGTAATTCTGAGCTAGTCTGGCCAACCAGTTTGCCTTTGATACCTGGATTCTCCCGATGGATTTTGTCGTGACAATGTAGGTGAACCAGCACAAGGTTCGTGTATTTATCCTCACCTCCCAGATGTCTTGGGTGTATATGATGTGCTTCTGGCAAGTCTTCGTTGCCAAATCTACATTTGCATACTGGACAAATCCCATCTTGTCTTTTTAGCATTTTCGCTTTAGACGGTGTGATGTTGCCATAGCCTTTGGATAGCCGTTCCGCCCAATAGACGGTGTCGCCGTCGTAATATGACCTATCGTAACCAACCCTAGCATGACTCCCCGTTCTTTCTTTGTGCTTGGAATATCCCTTGAGATATTTGACGATTTTTCTGTCTTTTCCTTTGCCGACAATTTCAGCAAAAGTCCATTTTCTACCACTAACAGTAGCAAAGTACTTATTTGCCACCCAGCGTTTGCCCTTGTGAGGATGTCTGCGACATGCCCACTGGTATAGTCTCCGCCAAAGTAGCATATCGAGTTTGTTGAATGCCTCACTCGAATGTACAGCCTTATAGTAGTTAGCCCAACCCGATATTTTGGGTTGGAGTAGTGCAATTAATTGCACTGGGGTTGCTGCCTTTGCCTTCCAGATAGTATCACTTATATCTTGGTAGTGGCCTTTTATCTTTTCTTTAGTTGGTTCGACCCGTAATACATGCGTTGCTTTAGCCCTTCGTTGTTCAGTAGGGGTACCATTTAATAATTTTAACTTATAGGTGCCTTTAATTCGATTTTCATAATGTCGGATATGATGCCCTAGAAAATCAAAACCCTCTGTCGAATGAACAATTTTTGTTTTTTCTTCAGATAGAGTTAAGCCTCTAATTTCAAGCCATTTGCCTATAAATCTTTTGGATTCCTCAATAACCTCTTTTTCCTCATGGAGTACTACAAAGTCATCGGCATATCTTACTAGGTCAATTTTTAAGTTTTTCCTAGACTTGTAAGATTTTTTCGTTTTCTTGTTTATATCTATGCCTATGGTAGTTGTACCAATTTTAGTTTTCCAGCCTTTTAAGGAGCGTAGGTGTTCAATTAGGTCGGTCTCCATTTGGTCTAAAGCTATATTAGCTAACAACGGTGAGATGGTTCCTCCTTGTGGTGTTCCCATGTCTGTCCGGTAATATTCGCTCTTTTTCGTGGCCTCAGATTTGGCCATATAACCGGCTTTTAACCATCGCTTCACTATTGGTCTCCAATGTTGCAGAGGCAAAAGTTGTGATGCTAGAAATTTATGGTCAATGTTGTCAAAACAGCCTTTTATGTCGGCATCTAAAACCCATTTCTGTTTGTTGAGTAATGTTCCCGCAATTTTATCAATTGCATCGTGACATCCCATAGCTGGTCTGAATCCGTAACTGCACGACTCAAACTTCGCCTCATAATATGGTTCGAGCGCAATTTTAGTGACTGCTTGCATTGCCCTGTCCTTAATGGTGGGTATGCCCAATGGTCTAAGTTTCCCATTTGCTTTCGGGATGTATATCCTCTTAGCCGGCATTGGTCTGTATTTGTCCCAACCACGTTGGATTGTATCTAACATATCTTTAACTAAAGCCATCTTTCTTTTAGGCGTATTGACTTTAACTCTATCTACTCCGGCGGTGCGCTTTCCTTTATTTTCGGTTGTTACCGTTCGCACTGCTAACAGCGTTGCATAATACGAGTTTTGCAATAGGTACATCAAGTTTCGTGCTTTACTGTACCGACCTGCTTTTGTAGCTTTATAAATTCGCTTTTGCAAATTGAAAACAAGTCGGCGCACCTTCCCCCAGACGAGTTTATCCCAATCCCACTTAGCCATGACAGATTCAATACTCTCGTATCGATGTCTGTCAAGGTGAGACACGGGAATCCACTCAGAGGTAAATTGTTTTTGCGCGCGCGCAAAAACATTTACCTCTGAAGGATTCGGGTGTTGCCAAAGTATATTCATAATTGTAGGTATTACCTAATCGTTTTTAGACGGTTGCCCGACATTTGTTCCATTGAATTTATAACGCAATTGTTCCGAGAGTGATTCGGCGTATCCAGTATCCCCCATAGTCGGTTTCAACTGGCATTGGCTTACCACTCTATCCTACCCGATGCCGTCGCTAAGTGTTTGCACACCCCTCTTGCGCTCCTGCAAGTGACTTGCACATCGTTTCTACTCGTTTCTCTTATATGTTTACCTGTGGACTTAGGTTATATTCAATAATCGGATGTGTATCGGACAACGCATATAGACTTTTAACAACCTATATACCTAAAAACCTTTTAACCCCAAGGGGTTTCGTACTTCCCGACCTTAAAAACATATCCATATCCATAACGCTTGCCCTTTTGAGGCTTTGAACCCTTGCACTGGCGATGCTGCTACCGGAGTTCTGCTTTCTAGCTGCTGCCTAGCTAGGCGAGTCCTTTCACACCATATCAGAAATTTTACTTTAAGGCTTTGTTTTCCTTACGGAATTAGGCCAAACGAGTCGCACTTAAAATGGTACATCGTCATCTAAATTGTCGGGGGGAGGCGGTGTACTGGGTGCTGGCGCTTGCATGGGTTGTTGATTCACAGGGGGCGGAGCGGGCTGCTGCTGTGGTGGTGGAGCACCATAATTATTCGTCTGTTGTGCTGCGTATGGGGAGCCACCCGCTGCCGGTGCCCCATAATTAGCACCATCCGCACGACCTCCTAACATTTGCATCTCACGGGCAATGATTTCCGTACTGTAGCGGTCTTGCCCCGTGTTTTTGTCTTGCCATTTGTTAGTTCGCAAGCGACCTTCTACATAGATTTGTGAACCTTTCTGTACATATTGTTTGACGACTTCAGCTAGGCGGTCAAAAAAAACAACACGGTGCCACTCAGTCTCATCTCGCCGATCGCCTGTTTGTTTGTCCTTACTAGCAAAAGTGGTAGCCAAGCTGATAGTTGCTACGGCAAGCCCTGCTGCTGTATATCGCACATCGGGATCATTTCCCAAGTTACCTACTAAAATGACTTTATTAACGCCACGAGACATCTCATATTCCTCTTATTTTTTAAGATTCAGTGCCACTTTTTTGTCCAATAGGTGGACTTTGCATAGTAACAGCGAGTATAAACCAGAGCAGCGTCAAGGTGCCACAAAAAGCAAAAACCGCTCCGATACTATAATGCTGATGCAACCAACCGCCTAAAAGGCCGCCTAAAAAGGCACCAAAGAATTGTGAGCTAGAATATACGCCCATTGCCGCGCCCCGATTTTTCGTCGGTGCGATTTTACTGATGAGGGAGGGTAGGCTAGACTCAAGAAAGTTAACCGCAGTAAAAAAGAAAAAGAGCATAATAACAATACCAATAAAGCTATCAGCTAAAAAGCTCAAACCAAGCTCAGATAAACCCAATAAAACGATTGCGCCGACAAAAACGATTTTAAAGCGGCGATATTTTTCTGCGATGATGATGAAAGGCACCATAGCAATGATTGAGGCAATTAGTACAGATACATAAACTTGCCAATGATGAGCCGCATCAAGTTGGGTGTTGACTAATGCGATAGGCAACACGACAAATAGTGATGTCAGTAGCAAATGTAGCACTAAAATGCCAATATTCAAGCGTAACAATTGGGTGTCTTGCAACACGCTTTTAAACGGCACCGGCTCTCGCTGAGATTTGTAATTTAAGGGCTGCTGTGGCACCTTAAAGTGCAATATGATAATCCCAGCTAAAGCAAACACCGCCGTGAGCCAAAAAATGCCCGGTACATCTATCCAGCGATATAATAAGGGACCAGCAATCAGTGCCAAAATAAATGAGGCGCCAATACTCATACCCAATATTGCCATTGCTTTGGTACGATGCTCTTCAGGACTCAAGTCCGCCGTCAGTGCTAACACCGTTGAGGCAATCGCGCCGCAGCCTTGCAGGGCACGACCTAAAATAATACCGGTCATTGAGGTGGACATCGCCGCCATGATACTACCCAGGGCGAATATAAATAAACCAATATAAATAATTGGTTTACGTCCAAAACGATCAGATAACATCCCAAAAGGAATTTGTAAAATCGCCTGTGTGAGGCCGTAAATACCTATCGCCAGTCCTATCAAAAGGGGAGTTGCGCCGGGTAAATCTTGTGCATAAAGTGCGAATACTGGGAAAATCATAAATAAGCCCAGCATACGCATGGACATAATACTGGCTAATGCCACTGTGGCACTTTTATTAGTGGGAGTCATAATGATGTAACAGCATAGGTCAAAAAAGAATGTCTAATTAATATTTATTAGACATTATTATATCATGTCATTGCTATCAAATTTTGACAGCTTAGCAAAGCGACAGAATTGCCAAAACGTTTTTTACACTAACTAAAATAATTAATTAAAGGAATTTACAAACACTATATGATAATTAAAATGAATCCATTTCTCCAACAATTAATCGAAGATTTGAAAACATTTTCTTCAGAATTACTCTTGCCTGGATTACAAGCAACACAACAAATATCTACTGATATGGGGACAGTGGCAAGCACGACTGCTTTATTAAAATCTATTGAGTTTTTAACTGGACTAATACCGCAACTGGTAGCAGAATTACAAACGACGGATGCCACCCATAAAGTCATGCTGTCTTACACCCCTTCGCCTAAAATGGCCCGTTTTTCACGTCGCCCCAGCGATTATCAACAAGATATGAAAAAACGTCTATTGCCGGCTCACTGGGTTAGTATTTTACCCGTTGTAGAAATTGATACGCGCCCGTTGCGCTGGTTAGTCCATTTACTTGATTTACAACAAATCGCCTTAGAGAAAGTACAGACACGCACTATTAAATATATTGATGACTCTCTAATCACACAACAAGGCTCCTCAAACTATGCACGAAATGATCGTGCTACCTTATTAAACATGCGTTCACGTTTAGATGAAGCACAAACTAAATTAGAACATGCTCGCTCGACTTTGATGCGAACTGTGCAATTGAAATTAGTGGCATCATCAAACTTACCCTACCCTTATCCACGCTCTTCGGCATGGCTTCGATTAAGACGCTTTGCACAACAATTGATACAGCCAGAGGAGTATTTGCCAACTTTTCTACATAATTTATTACATGGAACGGTAGAAATTGCTGATACGCCCTATTTATATCAACGCTGGTGCGGGGTTAAATTACTCGCCGCCTTTGAATCTTTAGGCTGGATATGGCATGATGATCCCACAGGTGCCCTCTTTTTGGGGGGAGAAATTCGTTTGTATAAAAATGACGTAGAACTCAGTATTTGGATAGAGCCTAGATTATCACGACGTACACATCCTAGCGGATTTATTTGTAAAGAGGTGACTGAAACCCATCCTGATTATTTAATAGTCACCCCGGGTATCTATGGTATAGATGCCTTTATTTTAGATCCCACCACGACGGCAGATCATGGGATTCGCCAAGGCAAAGCGAAATATCTCACGACCATAGAAGGTATCGCAATGGCAAAAGTTGCCGGCATTCCGCTGGTGCGTAATCCACTGAGAGCCTGGTCAGCGGCACCCTTGCACAAGCCCCATTGTGAGCTTGAAACCTCTGATGGGCGTACTGGCACAATTCCCATGCATCCTTTAGATTGGAGTTCACAACCAATGTTGGAATGGGTTCGGGACATTCATAATTATGCACTGGCGTGGGGAACGGGTAAAATGTTAAGAGATTAAGTTTATGAAAGAACGCTTATTTTTTGCACGTTTTGATAGCGCGTTGGGAACTTTAGGAGTCCAAGATTTATCTTGGACAATATAATGAAAACAAAATCTAAAATTGTCCTACTCACCAGTGCTCTTATCTTATCTTCTATAACGCCAGCCTCGACTCAAGTCACTCAAGACTGGATACAACAAATGGCTATTGATACGGCTAATAGGCAGGCTCACGCCTATACGGGAATACGATTAAACAGTCTTAGCCAGTTTGACTCCAAAACTTATAGCTTGGATTTTTATCTCTGGTTTCGATTTCAAGGCGCTATCAGTCCACAACATATTCAATTTATAAATACCGTCGAGCCGATTCAATTAGGTACACCTATCATTGAAGAAACTTTTGGTAAAGAAACTTACCGACTTTATAGAATAAAGGGACATTTCAAGATAAATGGCGATTCTTCAAAACATCAGATACCTTTAACTCAGCAATTACTGACTATTAGTTTTCGTCATCGTGATAATGATCGAAACCACCTCATTTATGTCACTGATGTGTTGGGTATGGAAACAAACAAATCAAAATCATTATTGGATAGTGACTGGACAATTAAGGACATCAAATTTTATAAAGGAGTACTCAAACAAGAAATTTTAGGCAATCCTAAATACTTCCTGCCCGGCAACACAATTGAATATTCGACATTCAATGCTGATATTTTGATGACTAGTAAAGCTTATGCTTATTATGCCCTTATTCCTTCTCAATTCGTCTTAGGATTTTTGATATTCAGTGGAATAATGACATTGTTAATGATTTTAGTGACTTATAATAAAAAAATAAATTATTAAAATAGGTCTGGATTTTTCAATCACTCTTTGTATTTCTTTTACTTATATCAACGGAAATGTTCATCATACGCTGGATTATAGAACAACATATCCACAGCATACCGATAGAAAAGATTATAAGAGCATTTCAGATACTGTGGTGGATCATACCGGCGGTTTTGCTCAATATGGCTGTCAAACGTTTTTTATGGTTGCCATTAGAGGAAACCACCGGGCGTACCGTTCCAAACCTGATACGTTTTGTGACGGCTTCGCTGATTTATATTTTGGCCTTATTTGGCATCATTGCCTTTGTGTTGGAAAGACCAATCACGAGCCTATTGGCAACCTCTGGCGTAGTGACTGTCATTATAGGTTTAGCGGTTCAAATGAACTTATCAAATATTTTCTCTGGCATTGCGCTTAATATTGACCGTTCACTTCGCATCGGAGACTGGGTCAAAATAGGCGCTTTTGATGATAGCAAAGTCGTTAATATGAATTGGCGAGTGACGCAAATTGAAACCCGACTGGGCTATATTGTCAGTATTCCCAATAGCACGGTAGCGACTTCGGAAATCTATAATTTTAGTTATCCAGATAATCAATACTGGTTACGGTGTAGAGTACCGATTAATCCAAAGTACGATCCGAATAAAGTTGAGGAAATTCTCCTAAAGGCAGTACTTTCAGTAGAAGAAGGCGTGGTAAAAGATTTTAAGCCCTTTATTTGGCTAGAAAAGTTCAAAGTTGAGCAAGTCAGCAAATTGGTAGGCATCTATGTAATCTTTTTTAAGACTGAAAATTATCAATACAAATTTCGTGTTTTGAAAAGTGTCTGGAAAAACATCTGGATTTCTTTGAACCAAGCGGGCATAATACCCACGACGACTCCAATCTTTGAAGGTGGAGATGAAGAAAAAGCCTTAGCGGCAGATGTTTTAACCAAAAGTCAATTACAGGAGATGGTTGTTGGTAGGAGTCCAAGATTAAATTAATTGTTTCGGGAAATCCGCGCAGCGAAATTCCCGAAACAACTGGGGTAGGAGTCCAAGATTTATCTTGGACGTCTGATTGAAAATAATTAAAAAGGAGGTATCCCATTAACACACAAAACTCAAAATTTGATCCAACTTGGCGGGATGAAGAACTCGATCCGATGGCTATCGAAATTCCATTAGTTTTTCCAGATGATACTCCGCCTAATGGTAAAATCTGGATAAAAAGTAAGCCAATATTTCGGGAAGAGGTGTTTGAAAAGGAATATAAACATGAAAAAGCTAGATGGGAAACATCTATCCTCAAAAGATCAGATCTGATCAATTATTACACTGCCACCGATAGTAATGGCAATGTTATACCGGAGGATAATCCCGCTTATGACATTTTTTTTCCGCCTAAAGCATGGATGAGTGACACGATACAAGAACGCTGCATGATGCTTGCCGCCGCTAAACTGGCACGGGGAAAGGTTTTGGTGGGCGGATTAGGGCTGGCTATTTATCCACAATTGGTGTTTCATCTGCAACGCCCAATCGAATCCATTACTATTTTGGAACAAGACGCGAATGTAATCGAATTAGTTCGAGAACATTGGCAAAACACGCTTAATAATTTGCAAAAAGAGCAAGTTATAATTGTCGAAGGAACGATTGAAGACTATTTGCAGCAAACTGAAGAAAGTTTCGATACCTTTTATTTTGATACTTGGGAAGACTGCGATCCTCGCTTTCTCCCCCATGTCAATTATATGATAGAATTGGCGTTGTCCAAATGCACACCGACGGGGCAAATTCAATGTTGGGGTTATGCCCAGATGGTAGATACATTTGTCGAACATACGCTGGCGCATGTCAAGCACGAATTTCCATTTAAAGATTTCCACCTTGATCCGGGGATGGAAAAGTTTTCGCAATGGTTAGAAGCACAAGGCGACACGACTCCGTCTGAAGAAGCTATAAAAACGGTTGCCCGTGAAATCGCCTTGACAACGGTTAAATCGGGGCAAGAGTATAATCGGGATCGTTGCTTTACCCCGTTTGCAGTTTCCATGAGTGATGCACACGTTAAGATGGCGATGTCACGTAAATCCCAAAGCTGAAGCTTTGGACTCCAATCGCTTAAAGAAATCCTATTTTTTGGAAAAATAGGATTTCTCTCTCCCATTTAAAAAATGAGTGCTCAGATAAAATAAAAACAAGGTATTATGTTAATTAATTAATACTTTTATTAACTTTTCCAAATTCAAACTTTCCAAATATATTCATTTTTTATTTGCCGAATACGCTCATCAATAGTCCGTATTTTTCTACGCAATTTGTTGGTATCAATATCGTTGATTAAGTGTTTTAGCCTTTTGTTTGACTGTAAAATTTTCTTGAAATCTTTTTTACCATCAAGTTCTTTCAATTCATCGTACTTACCCTCTTCTAAAAAAATCAATATTTGACTCAGTGCTATTTGAATTTTAATATTTTTTTCACTTTTCTTTAAGCTTTCTACTTCATTTTTGATGAATGAAAGTTCTTTTGCATATAAATCTTTTAGGGCTGTACAATAGCTAATAAGTTCGTTTTTGGTTATTCTCTCTTTAAGATAAAAGATAGTCATTAGATCAATTGAATTAATAATTCTTCCAATTTGATTGATTTGGAAAAATTCTTTTAAGTCTTGTTCGGCAGGGGCATCATCCGTGACAAAGACGATACTTAAAAGATTTTCATAGAACTTTTCTTTTCCCTCCCGACTCAGATAAAGTGCAAGTGACGCAGAGTAATATTCTCCATTTTTATCCCAAGTATGTTTACTTTTTATGGTTTTTTCTAGAATTTTATGACACTCTTCGTAATTGTCATAGTAAATCAACGTTTCTAAATAACTATCTCTAATGACATTATCTAATCTATTCTGTGAGTCAGGATCATTTTGAAAATTCTTGTGTTTATTGTCTATGATTTCCTCATAGACTTTATGAGTAAGAAATACTTCTTTAAATTCATGTTTTAAGTCTTCAATGTATTTTTCGTCAAAGAAGACTTGTAAAATTTTTAAAATACTACACGCATCCATTATAGCAATCATTGTTTAGTCTTCCCAAAAAATGATTTCCTCTTTAATGGCATTTACAAACTCAATATCAATGTATTTAGGAATTTCTTCCTCTATCAATGCCAACTCGATAATTAAGGAAAATACTTCATTAATTTTCCTGATAGAAAGTTTACCAAGATGCTCTATAATGTATTTGGTAGCTGCCTCAGTAACGGGATAAAAGGGAGACTTTTCATCTATTTCTGTTCTAAAAAGTGGATGGTTGATTAAATCCTTCAAATAGTCTAATGCTTCACTAACCGTAGGAGAATCAAATTCAATAAACCGTTTTGCCCGTGAAGCCAGTGCTTCCCCTAATCTAATGGATAAATCTTCAATGTCACCACGCCCTTTTAGGGTGACGTTTAGAAAAATCGTCAAGTTATTAGGCGTTTTATCGACGAGTTGCCTCAAAAATGTTGTCAATCGATCTTGATTAGATCGAGTGAGTGTATCAATATCTTCAAATTCATCAATCCACAAGAAAACACTTTGGTAAAGTTTTTTCTGATAAGTAATGCAATTGAACAAGGTACTGATTAAATTAACAACTTGTTCGTCATCTTCTAAACCTAAGGGTAACCCTAAGGCGTTAAGTGTCGTTGGGGTGCTGTCTCCATAAAGGTAATGTTTTAACGCATTCAATTGTTTGATTTTTGCATCTTCATTAGAAAATAATGAGGTATTATCTTCCTTCTCTATAAAGCGCTTTATAAATTCACTTATGACATGATCATTTGAATTAACCGCAATAATATCACCCAATTGTTCAGTAAAAATCGTGTCTAATTCTGAAAAATCAGACACGATATTATCAAAACTCAATTGCCCCACTAAAGCCCTTAAAAAAGCTTGTACCGGATCTTTGGACGTTCTTGGCAAATTGATTTTGATGTTTTTTGTGTTTACTCCAAAGCGATCTTGAATATATGAGGTTTTTGTATAATAATTGGCGGCATGTGTCTTTCCACTTCCGTATCTTCCCCAATTCAAAACAATTCTGGAAACGGAAGTTTCAATACCCATCTTTATTCTATGATCAATTTTTTGCTTTAATTTAGTTCTACCAGCCCAAACAATCTCTTCGGGGTTAATGGGTGGAGTAATCCGAAATGGATTTTCTTTAAATTTATAGTGTGAAAGATTCATGTTGTTAGTGTCCTTTTTCGGCCATAAGAAATTAAAATAGGATAATCCTGAACACCCTATTTAGAATCTGGATGTATGGTTGATGAAGTTATTTTTCAAGTGGCTGGAATTTAAAAATATCTAATTAATTAGTATTTTATAATGTGTTATTAACTGTTGCCCGTGAATTCGCTTTGACAACGGTTAAATTGTTAAAGGTAATGGTTCCTTGAAGAGACGATATAGCCCCGCTTTCGCCTGTATAACAACATAAAAATAATACTTAAGCCATTCAAGCAAAGGAGCTTTGCGAGACAGTAATTGTTCAGCATATTCCCTATCTTCTCCAACGAGCGCATCAAAAACTTATGCTTTAATCATGTTTTCAAGCTTTGTCTTGGCT
>JSZA02000054.1 GCA_000785145.2 Candidatus Thiomargarita nelsonii | reverse complement strand
CCCATTGCTTAATAAGAATTCAATATTAACACAAAACCGAGAGTGAATCAGCATATCCAGTATCCCACAAGGACGGTTTCAACTGGCGTTGGCTTCCCACTCTATCCTACCCGATGCTGTCGCTAAGACGGCTTCCGCCCTCTCCTCTTGCAATCCGGCAAGAGACATACTGACATCGTTTTTTCCTCGTTTCTCTTATATGTTTACTACCTGCGGACTTAGATAATGTCTATAGTCGGATGTGCCTATGGACAGATGAGGTGAAAAAAACAAACATTTCACGCCCTACACATTTTTTTGTCTTTCGACCAGAATTGACCGACCTTACTCAATTATCACTCTGGGTATGTTTCTGGAACCCTTCAACAGGATAAGATGCTATAACTACTCACCTCATCTTTTGTAATATGGAAGAGATTTCCACAACTTCCCAGACTATCCGTAACGTTTGCTCCCATGAGCTTCGATGACCTTGCACTGACAGTTAAAACATCTAACCACCGGCCATTACTTTCTCCCAATCTGCCTGGGGAGGCGAATCCATTCACACCATACAAGAAGTTTTATACACATATAAAAATCGTGTAAGTAGGCTTTATTTAACTTACCTTCCCGTCCATCCGAATGCAAGAATTAGGCCAAAACGAGTCGCACTTGTTTATATTCTTCATCTTGTTCATCATCGCTTTCTGTCCTAATATTCCCCGGCAGAACAGCATTGATCGTTATGTTGTGTTTGACAAATTCTAGTGCCGCTGTACGCATAAAACCAAGCATACCCGCTTTAGTCGCAGCATAATGTGACCAACCTGGACAGCCAGTCAATGGCCCAGTGATGGAAGAGGTCAAAACAATCCGACCCCAATTCTGTTTTTTCATTTGTGGCAAACAGGCTTTAACAGCAAAGAAAGTGCTTTTCAAATTAACAGAATTCACATAATCCCAGTCTTCTTCAGACATGTCTTCAATGGAGACTGATGGATAGATCCCGGCATTGTTACACAAAATGTCAATTTTTCCATAGCGTTCTATTGCCGCTTTCACCATCGATTCGACCTCATGCCAATGACTGACATCAGCTTGGAAAAATGAAGCTTCTCCCCCAGCCTGTTGAATCTCGTTGACTGTCTGAACAGCAGGCTCTTTATGACGACTGACCACAAGCACTTTTGCCCCTTCAGCGGCAAAGACTTTCGCTATGCCTTTTCCAATACCCTTACTTGCCCCGGTAATGATGACTGATTTTTGTTCTAGTCTTTTTAACATAGATTAATCCTTTTTTTGGCATGAAATATGCTTCATCAAGATACCCTTTAACCTTTTTTAAGCTATAATTTATATTAGACTTGTCCCTTTTTAATTGTAGGGTGGATTAAGCGATAGCGTATCCACCTGATTCTTAGGTAAATATCGGTGGATACGCTATCGCTTAATCCACCCTACTTATGCCCCTTTAAGTTATTTAGAGACAAGTCTATTATACTTAGCACGGCCATAACTTGCGCTTTTGTCATTTAAGTAGATCAACAGAAATCTTTTAACATTTACAGAAATCCTATTTCTTAAAGAAATAGGATTTCTTTGAAAGTTTAAAATGTTAAAATCTTTCAATTCGTATGTTATAATAAAAATTATTTGCCGAGTATGAAGGCTTACCTAACTAAAAGTGCAGAGGGCGAAACAAAATCAATCTGTATATTAGTTGACTCTTATACAAACGAAACAGACAAAACGCAATTTTAGAAAATAAAAACCGTCCTGCACAAAATAGTGATAAAAATCACACGATATATTGCAGGTGCATGACTACCAAGTGTTTTTCATTATAACATACAAAATATTCAAAAGTACCTTTTCATTTGCAAATATCTATAGCTATGGACGACAACTTCTTTGAGTTGGGTTTTCATCAAAGCGTTATTTGACTTAATTTTTGGCGATTGTGCCAGTTTGAAAGTCTGGAGGAAGTACCATAAATGAAGAAAGATATTGATTGTGTTATTGTAGGTTATCTTACAACTCCATTACAAAAGTTGCTTGATCAAGCGCGAACCATGCAAAATTATTCCGGCGCCTTTCGCTATTTGCATTTGTCTTCGATCAACATGAATGGCAAAAGGATAGATTATCCTGACTTGTTTAATCAAGTGGTTGAAAAGGCGACTGGAAAACCAAGTGACTTTCATGAGTCCAGATTGCCAAACCTTGCTGCTCTTTACCTTGCCAGCTATTTAAAGCAACGGCATATTGAAACTGAAATCATCAATTTTTTGCCCTATGATGAAAGACGCTTCAAAGAGGTTCTTGCCACCAAGCCAAATCTAGTTGCAATTACAACAACTTTTTACTATGACGTAGCCCCCGTGAAGTATCTGGTAGATTTTGTGCGCCGCGAGAGTCCAGACTCGAAGATTGTAGTGGGTGGACCATTCATTTCTCAGACTTGTAAAAATAATCCAGAAAAATCTGTGGATTTTATCTTGAAGCAGATGGGGGCCGATATTTACGTTGTAGAAGCGCAAGGAGAATACGCCTTGAGCCAGATTTGTGTTGAATTACGATCTCTTAAGCCAAAATGGGAAAAAGTCAAAAATTTGATTTTCACACAGGACAACAAGATTTTTCATAGAACGGCTGTCGAACCTGAGGCGAATGTTCTTGACGATGGCGCAATTGATTACAGTTTGTTTCCCTCTGAAGACATTCTCCCTATAGCACCGCTTCGTGCGGCACGCAGTTGTCCATTTAAGTGTTCATTTTGCAATTTTCCTGTGCTAGCGGGAGTTCATGAAGTTATGTCTCTCACTGTGCTTGAAAAGCAGTTGGATTATCTGAGTTCAATTGGAGTTACACAGTTGAGTTTTATAGATGACACATTCAACGTACCACGAAAGCGATTTCAGGAATTATGTCGAATGATGATTCGGAAAAACTATGGTTTTCGTTGGATATGTCAGTTTAGGTGTGGCAATGCCACTGATGAAGATTTTGATCTGCTGGCAGAGGCAGGTTGTGAGGGGGTTTTACTCGGCATAGAATCTGGCCACCCTGATATTTTGCGCTTCATGAATAAAGGGGCGACACCGGAAAAATACCGGAAGGGCATTGCAAAATTCAGAGAGAAAAATATTGTTTCCTTTGCTTCTTTTATTGTTGGCTTTCCGGGGGAAACAGATGAAACTTTTGAAACGACAAAGAAGTTCATTGAAGAGACTGCCCCTGATTATTATGTTTTAGAACCTTATTTTTGTGATTCACGGGCTCCTATCATGCAACAGAGCGGTACTTTTGGTTTAAAAGGAGGGGGGTATTCGTGGCAACACAACACAATGGATTGGAAAAAAGCCATTGATTTGGTGGAAAGAGGGTATCATTCGATTTCCCGTTCAGTCATCATGCCACCCCTGACGGCTGAATATTTTTGGTTCTATCTTCTAGGCCAAGGGTTTTCCAGAAAAAAAGTGGATATGTTTTTTGCTATTGCGTCGAAAATGCTGGTTGCAAGCCTAAAGGATAATGATGAGAAACCAAGTCATGAAGCCCTGATGAATGAGTTGGTGGCCTTGTTCAAGGAGGAGTAATTTTCGTGTTTTAAAGGTATGTTTGTAGACTTTCAGAAAAATAGATATTGCAGGACGACCAAAAAACGGAGAGAAAAATTGGTGATGACCTTATTTAAAAATATCAATCCGACATTTGTGGCACCTCGGACTCCAGAGGAGGAGCTATTGGCAGGAATTTGGGTTTCCGTTTTGGAATTAGAACGAGTTGGTATTGACGATAATTTCTTTGAATTGGGTGGTAGTTCTCCACTGGCTACCCAAGTCATGTCACGGATACGTGATATCTTTTCGCTAGACCTACCACTGCGCTGCTTGTTTGAATCACCAACAATAGCGGGTTTGAGCAAACACCTGTATCAGGCTCGCCGTGGCAACACCTTACCGCCAATCAGGCCCGTGAGTCGAGACAAACCACTGCCCTTACATCCCGCTCAAGAACGGATATGGTTCCAATTGGAAGACCCCAATATAACTTCTTACAACATGCCGGGGGTACTACGCCTTGAAGGGCGGTTACACAGTGAGGCGTTTGAACGGAGTCTTGCTGCACTGGTGCAGCGTCACGAGTGCTTGCGGACTTGTTTCCCGACGGTCAATGGTGTCCTGGTGGCTCAGATTTCAGCTATCAATTATCAGTTATCAGTTACCAATCTACAGGACTTACCGCCAGAAGAACAAGAGCTTGAAGTACAACGGTTAATCAAGGAAGATGCCCAGCGCCCTTTTAATTTATTCAAGGGTCCCTTATTCCGTTCAACGCTGTTACAGTTAGGAGTTGAATCACACATTTTATTGTTCAACATACACCATATCATCTTCGATGAATGGTCAAACTGGGTATTTTATAATGAATTATCAATACTTTACAAAGCATTGACCCAAGGAAAGTCCTCCCCCTTGTTGCCTTTGCCCATTGAATATGTTGATTTTGTGTACTGGCAACGGCTGACTGGGGAAGTCCTTGACAAACAAGTCAATTATTGGAAACAACAACTGTCCGGGCTTCGTACCGGGCTTCAACTGCCTGCCGATCATCCGCCTCCTCCTGTTCCAAGTGTATGGGCATCGATATTATATCGGTCACTGTCCCCTGCCTTAACGGCGCGATTAAAAAAACTGAGCCAGCAAACGGGGACTACCCTGTTTATGACGCTGCTATCAGCCTTTGCCAGCTTATTATACCGGTACACTGGGCAAACCGATATTGTCATTGGCTCTCCTCACCCCAATCGCACGCATAGTCAAACCGACTCTCTTGTTGGCTTTTTTGTGAACGCGCTAGTATTACGCCTTAATCTTGAGGGCAATCCACGTTTTGAGGAAGTTCTCCAACAAGCGCGACGAGTGACTTTAGAGGCGTATGCCCATCAAGATATTCCTTTTCAGCAATTGGTTGAAGAGCTTCAGCCCGAGAGAAATACAAGAAACCAGTCGCCACTGCTTCAAGTCGTGTTGGAACTACAAAATATGCCAGTGGAGCATTTGGAGTTGCCGGGGCTAAAAAGCGAGTTTAGTGTTCCAGAGGCTCCAAAAACCGTGTTGTATAATCTCTCATTGGCAATAGAGGAAACGGCTCAGGGTTTGAAAGCCACATTAGAATATAACCCTGATTTGTTTGAGCGTGCCACAATAGAACGCCTGTTCGGACATTTCCAAACCTTGCTTGAGGGCATTGTAGAAAATCCGCAGCAATCCATTCACAAATTACCTTTGCTCACCGAAACAGAGCGGCAGCAATTCATCACTTGGAACGATACGGCGGCAGATTATCCCCGCGATAAGACGATTATAAACTTATTTGAGGCGCAGGTAGAAAAGACACCACTTCATGTAGCGGTGGGTTTTGAAGGTCAACAATTGACCTATCAAGAATTAAATACTCGCGCCAATCAACTGGCACATCATCTGCAAACCTTGGGGGTCAAACCGGAAGTGTTGGTGGGTATTTGTGTTGAGCGTTCCTTTGAGATGGTGATAGGATTGCTAGGGATTCTAAAAGCGGGAGGCGCATACTTACCACTCGCTCAGGATTATCCGACTGCGCGTTTGGCACTGATGTTGGAAGATGCCCAAGTGCCAGTGTTGTTGACTCAATCAAATCTCAAAGATAAATTGCCCCCTTCTCAAGCATCTATAGTCTGTTTGGATACCGATTGGGCGGTCATTTCTCAGTTGAGTTCTGAAAATCCTGAGAGTGGTGTTAAGCCCGAAAACTTAGTTTATGTGATCTATACCTCAGGATCGACAGGGAAGCCCAAAGGCGTGATGATTGAACATCATAGTTTACTCAACCACAATTTGGCCATTATTGGACAATACCAACTGACCGCCAACGATAGGATTTTACAATTTGTTACTATCAATTTTGATGTAGCAGCGGAAGAAATTTTCCCTACCCTGTTGTGCGGTGCCGAGCTGGTACTGCGTTCCTCCGAGCTGTCCGCCTCCTTTGCCGAGTTTCGGCAATTCATTGAGACAGAAAAACTGACGGTGTTAAATTTGCCTACGCCATACTGGCACGAGTGGGTTTTAGAACTCAGTCAAGCACGAACACACTTACCAGAGAGTTTGCGCTTAGTGGTGGTGGGCGATGAAGCTGTCATGTTAGAGCGACTCAGCACCTGGCAAAAAATGACGGATCATCAGGTAAAGTGGCTCAATGCTTATGGTGTCACGGAAACCACTATTACCACGACCCTTTATGAGCCGGGCGAAAAAATCGCTGTACCCATTGGTCGCCCCATAGCTAACACCCAAATTTACATTTTAGACCACCATCAGATGCCAGTCCCCATCGGTGTACAGGGGGAATTACACATTGGCGGTGCGGGTTTAGCAAGAGGCTACCTCAATCGCCCCGAATTAACAGCCGAAAAATTCATCCCTAACCCCTTCGATCAGGAGACCCGTCTTTACAAAACCGGCGACTTAGCTCGCTACTTTCCAGACGGCAATATTGAATTTATAGGTAGGATTGATCATCAGGTCAAGATTCGTGGTTTTCGGGTTGAATTGGGCGAAATCGAAGCGAGGTTGAAAGAACATCCTGATGTGCAAGAATCGGTCGTCATACCCCAAGAAGCTGGCAATTCGCAACTCATTGCTTATATTGTGTCCAATTTTATGCCAGAACGGATACTTTATCAGAGCATCTGCAAGGCAGAAGTGGATGGGAAAACCGTCACAGTTCGCACAGAAGATATTTCTAATAGCGGTATTTGTTTGGTGGAAATACCCGCGAATCTTACTAAAGATAAGCATATTCGTCTGTGTCTGCCACTGCTATCTGAAAAAGAAGAACGTTGGCTAAATGGAACGGTGGAATGGGTGGACTGGCCAGAGGCAGGTATTTATTTCCAACTGACACAGACTGAGCAGGAAGTTCTTGAGCAAAGTATAGCATTATCGCGGCAAAGCTTGCGGAGAATTTTGCAACACCAAGTGACCAAGAACTTGCGTACTTACCTGAAAAATAAATTGCCTGACTATATGCTGCCCCATGCTATAGTGTTAATAGATACCTTGCCTCTGACACCTAACGGTAAGATAGACTGCCGTGCGCTTGTTCAGAATAATTCACTCATCAAATATCAGATACCATCAGAAGACACCTTTGGGGCATCTCGCACACCAGAGGAAGCACTTTTGGTAGAGATTTGGGCGGATATGTTGGGCCTTTGCAAAACAATAGGCATCCATGATGACTTCTTTGAACTCGGTGGTCACTCCCTACTCGTTACCCAATTGATATCACGGATACAGGAGACCTTTTCGATTGAACTGCCATTAGACAGTCTATTTGAATCACCCACCATTGCTGGAATTGCCAAAGCTATCAACAGGATTCGTCAAGCAGAAACGGATGTTGTCGTTGCCACGAACTCCCTCATCGATTTCAATGCAGAAGCGGTTTTGGAGCCGACTATTCAACCGCCAGCAACACCGGTTGATGGGTATTTGACTGAGCCACATTCAATCTTCTTAACGGGGGCAACCGGTTTCTTAGGTGCTTATTTACTTTATGAACTTCTGGAGCAAACGACAGCGAATATTTATTGCTTGGTTCGTTCATCTAATGCGGAGGAAGGCAAAAATCGACTTCAAACCAAGCTTGAGTCCTATTTTTTCTGGAATGATACCTTTTATTCCAGAATCATCCCGCTCGTTGGAGACTTGTCTCAACCATTGTTAGGATTATCAGAATCCGTTTTTCACGATCTTGCTGGTCAGATTGATGTGATTTACCACAATGGTGCAATGGTGAATTTTGTTTATCCCTACTCGAAACTGAAGGCCACCAATGTTCTCGGTACTCAGGAAATACTTAAATTGGCAAGTCAAATCAAAGCAAAGCCGGTGCATTTAATCTCAAGCCTTTCCGTTTTTTCCGACTCTGAAGTCAGGGTTGCTCGAGAATCGGAGATTGGCAACAACATTCAAAATATTGATGACGGTTATTCTCAAAGTAAATGGGTGGCGGAAAAATTAGTGATGCAGGCTCGTGATAGAGGACTTCCAGTGTGTATCTATAGAGCCACCAATATAAGTGGGCATAGCCAAACCGGTGTCTCTAATATAAATGATTTATTCACCAGAGGGATCAAAGGTTGTATTCAACTTGGAATGTTGCCGCCTGTAGACGATCAAGAAGACAACATGGTGCCGGTGGATTATGTGAGCCGTGCCATTATCCATCTCTCGCGACAAACAGAATCATTGGGAAAAATTTTTCATTTCGCTAATCCCAGCTATTTCCGCTGGAGCGATTTGTTCAACTGGATCCGTTCTTTGGGCTATCCACTTGAGCAGATTTCATACCCCCAATGGCGAACAGAACTGAATCGTCATAAGGAAAATGCTTGGTACCCTATTTTGTCTTTGTTTAATCAAGATATTTTTGAAAAACAGTACCCCAAATTTGATTGCCAAAAGACGATTGAAGGACTAGCAGGTAGTGATATTGTTTGTCCCCCTGTCAATAGCAAATTACTTGATATTTACTTTTCATACTTTTGGAAAAGCGGTTTTTTGGAGACTCCGTAGCCTTTCGGACTGGGCTTAGTTAATCTTTTAATGAGATATGAGTGCTCGTGCTCAAAAATGGTTTTTAACCCAAGCATAAATGGGGCAACCACAAGGGATTGCCCCTACATTTAGGGGACTTCCCTGAACCCCTGCCCTACATCTAATCGTACTATTCAATAAACCAAAAAAATCATGAGCCGGTACTTAATTAAGGAATGTGCATGAAATAACCTAGTCAACTTTAGGGTAACCATAAAGGATTGCCCCTACAAAACATAACGGTTCGTAGGGGCAATCCCACGCGCAAGCCCTAGTTATTTCATGCACGTTCCTAAGTTAATCACATTACATTATGGCATTAAATTTGCAAATACTTAACGCGATGCTCAGCTTTTTTCATAGAATAGAGACTAGTACCTTGTCAATCTTATTTTGTAGGGTGCGTCCTACGCACCGTGACGCTTAATTTGTGCACAGGACGCACCCTACAACACAATGCCATTAAGTTAAGAGATATTGTAGGGTGGGTAGAGCGAGAGCGAAACCCACCTTTGTTATAAATTTACGCAGGATCTTCGTTTCAAAGGTTTGGTGGGTTTCGAACCGCTCTACCCACCCTACAAAAAAAGCTTAACTTAATGGCATTGACCCTACAACACCCATCAATTTAACATTGACAGAGTACTAGTGCAGGAGGGCGGAAATCATCAGGCCATTGAGAAATAAGGAATGTGCATGAAATAACCTAGTCAACTTTAGGGCAACCATAAAGGATTGCCCCTACAAAACATAACGGTTCGTAGGGGCAATCCCACGCGCAAGCCCTAGTTATTTCATGCACGTTCCTAAGTTAATCACATTACATTATGGCATTAAATTTGCAAATACTTAACGCGATGCTCAGCTTTTTTCATAGAATAGAGACTAGTACCTTGTCAATCTTATTTTGTAGGGTGCGTCCTACGCACCGTGACTTGTCAATCTTATTTTGTAGGGTGCGTCCTACGCACCGTGACTTGTCAATCTTATTTTGTAGGGTGCGTCCTACGCACCGTGACTCTTAATTTGTGCGGAGTACGCACCCTACAACACCCATCAATTTAACATTGACAGAGTACTAGTGCAGGAGGGCGGAAATCATCAGGCCATTGAGAAATCCTATTTTTTAAAAAAATAGGATTTCTTGGCACTATTTTTTTGGGGGTGCATTGGACTGAACCAGTCAATGCCATTAAGTTAAGAGATATTGTCGGGTGGGTTTCGCTTCGCTACACCCACCAAACCTTTGAAACGAAGATCCGGGCGTAAATTTATAACAAAGGTGGGTTGGGCGTCCCATAACGATGTTGCGCGGGCAACCACAAGGGATTGCCCCTACCCACCCTACAATATCTCTTAACTTAATGGCATTGACTGAACCAGTGCCCATTGGGGAACTACCGTTTTTTTTTATCTTGCAACAACTATAACGTACAACGAATGTGGGATTGGAGTCATTACGTTTGTCTTTGTATTCGTTGTTTTCCATTTGTTGTACTTCATTTACAGATTTACAAATATAGGAACTATTTAATATCGTGAACATTTCATTTGGTGTTAAAATGAACATTCCATTTGGTGTCAAAATCGGGTTAGCCATCTCGTTCTTGGCAGTTGGCATAGCCACGTTTAATGTCTATCTGTTCTACTCTAGAACTTATGAGATGGTTTACACTCAAACCGTCAATCGTCTCGTTGACATAGGGCGTACAGGGACATTTTTGTTTGATGAGGCGCAGCGTGAGAGTATAAAGCGATTGTCGAAGATCATCGAAGAAAATACCTTATCCCTTCCTACCCAAAAGCTGAAAGAAGGAACTTATATTGAAGGGGTTCCTCCAGAGGTATCAGCCGCTCATATGGCTTCTACTGATTCTCAAATTCAAACCTTGGCGCAAACGCTCAGGAAAATTAAGGCTGGTAGTCGTGGTGCTGTGACACCCTTGAGGCAATTAAAATCTCAGTCGCCCGATCCGATAGATCCCAATAGGATCAGGTATGCCTATCTGTATGTCAAATTGCCCCAACTTGCCAAGCTTGATTTGATGAACCTTGTGATAGATGCGGATTATGATGTCCCCGGTGAAGAAACCCTTTTTGGCATGTTAATTCGTCTCGATCATATATTCTTTGCCAGAGCCCATCAAGAAAATCTTCCCATAGCCTCGAAAGATTACTTCACAGACGAATGGGGAACATTTATTTCGGCAGAAATTCCGATTCTAGATACAGATGGGCAAGCGATAGCCTTTCTCGGGCTAGATTACGATGTGACCAGTGAAGCAAATCAATTAAATGATTTGTGGAACATTTGCGCGATGATTCTAGCTGTGAGTGTGTTGTTGTCATTGTTGTTAGCCTATGTCATAGCGCGTTGGTTAGGGAAACCTATTGCCAAACTACGGGCTGGTGCACAAAAAATTCGTGACGGTGATTTTGATACCTCTATCGACATTAAGAATCGCGATGAATTAGGTACTCTCGCTGACACCTTTAACCAGATGACCGCTCAATTAAAAGAGTCATTTAGCACCTTGGAGGACAATAATAGGGAATTACAACGGCTAGATAAACTCAAAGATGAGTTTCTGGCGAATACCTCCCACGAGCTGCGTACCCCCCTCAATGGTATTATTGGTATTGCCGAATCGTTGAGAGACGGTGCCACGGGTGACTTGAACAACAAGACCAAAGCTAATCTGAACATGATTGTGGGCAGTGGTAAACGATTATCGGCCTTAGTCAATGATATTCTTGATTTGTCCAAATTGAAACGCCAGGCGCTTGATCTACAAATCAAACCCGTGGATGTCAAAGCAACTGCCGATATTGTGCTGGCCTTGAGCCAACCGTCAGTTGCCAAAAAAGACCTGCAACTGATTAACGCTGTTGCGCTTGAACTACCGCCGGCTCAGGCTGATGAGAACCGTTTACAGCAAATTCTCTATAACCTAGTGGGTAATGCGATTAAGTTTACGGAAAGCGGTCGTGTCGAAATTTCGGCCAAAGTGGTTAATAATCATTTAGAGTTGTGCATTTCTGATACCGGCATCGGTATTGCGAAAGATAAGTTAGACCGAATCTTTGAATCCTTTGAGCAAGCCGAAGGTTCAACAGGGAGAGATTACGGTGGCACGGGCTTAGGTTTAGCAGTCACCAAACAGTTGGTTCAATTGCATGGGGGGGAGATTAGGGTTCAATCCACGCCGGGCGTGGGATCACAGTTTTTCGTCAAATTACCGGTTTCAAAGGAACAAGTAAAAACTCAATCAACTCAGTATCAGCGACCCATTCAACCGGAACCAGAGGAGGTCAAGATAGAGACGGCTGTGCCAGTCGCACAAAAAGGCCAGTTCAAAATCCTGATTGTGGATGATGATCCGATAAATCTTCAAGTGCTTGTCAACCATTTGTCGTTACAAAATTACAGCCTCGTACAAGCGTCTTCAGGTATGGAGGCCTTGGAACAGATAGAAGAAGCTAAACCGGACCTCATTTTGCTGGATGTGATGATGCCGCACATGACGGGTTATGAAGTCACGCAAAAAATCCGTGAAAAGTGGAAAACGGATGAACTACCCGTTTTACTGTTGACAGCAAAAAATCAAATTGCCGATTTGGTGGAGGGTTTTGAATCAGGGGCTAATGATTATATAACCAAGCCGGTTTCCAAAGATGAACTGCTGGCGCGAATCAACACTCATCTTAGTATCAAGCAGCTCAGAGAGGACAATCTGCGGATGAGTGCAGAGTTCGAGGTGTCGCGCCGCTTGCAGCAAATGCTTTTACCTAAAGAACAAGAACTTGAGCAAGTGGCTCACTTGGATATTGCCGGCTTTATGAAACCGGTGGAAAACGTCGGCGGCGATTACTATGATGTCCTTCAACATGAGGGACGTCTCCTGTTTGGCATTGGTGACGTGACAGGGCATGGACTCGAAAGCGGTATGTTGGCACTGATGACCCAGTCTGCCGTGCGAACTTTGCTGGAAAATGGGGAAAGGGATTGGCCAAAATTCCTTAATAGTATCAATGGAATGATTTACAAGAATGTGCAGGAACGCCTGTTAATTGATAAAAACATCACTCTCTCTTTATTGGAATACCAACCCCTCTCGTCAGGAGAAACCGGGGGGGTTTTACGAGTGAGTGGTCAACATGAAGACATGATTGTCGTGCGAAATGGCGAGATGGAGGTGATAGACACGAGTGATTTAGGCGTTCCTCTTGGACTAGTGGACGATATTGCCAAGTATGTAGGCCAAACTGAGGTAATATTGAATACTGGTGATGTGGTGCTTTTGTACACAGATGGCATTACCGAGGCGATAAATATAGAAGACGAGGAATACGGCATCGAGCGACTGAGTGAGGTTGTTAAACAACACTGGCAAAAATCGGCAAAGGCCCTCCAACAAGCGGTGCTTGATGATGTGCGACAATTCGTTGGAAAACAAAAGTTTTTGGATGATATAACCTTGTTGGTACTCAAACAGCCATTAAGTTAAGATAAGAGGGCAACCATAAAGGATTGCCCCTACTTGACTTCTTTCTTGATAATTTGATAGAATCTAAAAATTATAGTTTTCCATAAAATTTGTTTCGGGAATGGAGCGCAGCGGATTTCCCGAAACGAAGTCAGCGAAGCTAAACGAAGTCAGCGAAGCTAAACAACGAACGAAAAACATCTTTAGGACAAAACTTTTCTGGACAACTCAACTATAGCTTTTCAGATAAATATTTTGCTAGGAATCCAAGATTTATCTTGGGACAGCCAAGATAAATCTTGGACTCCTATTTTCTGAAATACTATATATAAAAAAGTCTTTAGGATGTTTATAGGTAAGAAAAGAGGATTTCTTTTATGACACAAAAAATTTTTGGCGAATTTAATGATGAATTGAGCGAAAACTCAGAATTCTTGATGTTAGGTTTTTCGCCGAATTCTGTTACCACCAAGCACAAATGGGAGAACAATAGCTTATCGGCTGATTTTTTAGCGGACTACTTAAGCAGTTTTTTTCCGGTCGATGACAATGATCCCACGACTTCTGAAAGGCAAGAGGAACTCGAAGGGGCAGTCAGCTACATTGCCAACGAATTGTTGGAAAATGCCATGAAGTTTAGTTCTGAGGAATTATACCCGGTGAGTCTTCAAGTTCATTTATATGATGACCACTTGCTACTCTCTCTCACTAACAGCGTGAAGAAAGATAAAGTTGAATCATTTCAGTCATTTATAGATGAATTGCTTAACAATGATCCACAAGAGTTGTACATGGCTCGTATGGCAAGTTTTGAAGACGATGAGAATTTTCAGGTTTCAAGATTAGGTTTGTTGACGATGATAAATGATTATAATGCTAAACTGGGTTGGAAATTTGAGACTCTCCCACTAGAGAATAAGGCGAAAGATAATAGAGACAAGAGGCCCCGTTTTTTCGATAAACAGGCTTTTTTTTCACAACTACTGCGTAAGCTATTTTTTAAGTCCCAAAACTCAGAAGTGATATTTGTGACTACTATGGTGCAGTTGGCTATATAGTATACAATAACTACAAGGATTGTTTAATCGAACGGAGAAGTCTATCCATTTAGGAGAAATAATCCGTGTAGCTCCTTTAAAATACCTGAAAAGTACATGATGATGTACTGATTATAAGGACAAATTAGCATGAATCAAATTGATCCTCATAGTGGTTTATTAACGGATCCCCAATGGGATACCATCAAGTCGTTAGTTCTGACAAAGCCGGAAGACAAACAGGCAGAACAGAAGTTACGTGAAATTGTTAATGCCATTTTGTACGTTAACAGGACCAATTGCGAATGGTCTTATTTACCTGAGCATTTCCCACATTGGATAATCGTTTCTGATTATTTCCAGAAATGGGAAATAAGCGGTACTATGAGAGCCATTCATAGTCTTTTGGAAACCCCAAAAGAAGAAACACTAGAAATTATAACTAAAAAATATAGTGTGAAATACGATACAGAAACGAACACAATTTATTGGCAAGGGGTTATACGACTTGAGGGTTTCAAGGAGTATGAACCCATCACGCAATTGTTGGAGAAAGTGGCCACACTTGAACCACTTAGGATGACGCTTAATATACGGAAACTTAAAGCACTTAATAGTTCAGGTATTTCCGTATTAGGAAGGTTTCTCTTCAATCTGGAGAATAAAACAACTATCCCGTCAATGGTTATGCAAAGTAGCAAGAATATTATTTGGCAAAAAAAATGGGCAAAGAATTTTCAACTGTTGCTGCCCACATTGCAGTTTGAATGGGAGTAGCTTAACAGGGTTCCAAAAAACCGCTGTTCCAAAGGTAGTTCAACATAAATATTTTAACATTTATAGAAATCCTATTTCTTTAAGAAATAGGATTTCTTTGAAACTTTTGTTGAACTACTTCTTCACTTCAATTTCCACTCGTCTATTTTGAGCCCACGCGCTTTTGTTATTAGCTTTAACCAAGGGACGATTTTCGCCATAACCCTCCGTTTTTATCCGATCCTGAGAAATACCTTGGTTGACTAGATAGCTTTTGACAGATTCGGCGCGATTTTGTGACAATTTGAGGTTAAGTTGTCGGCTTCGTGTAGGAGTTTGACCTTTCCAAGGTTGACTATCTGAGTGTCCCCCAATTTTGATATTTCTCGCATCCATTCTCGCTCGCGTGCTGACAATTTCTGTCAATTGCTGCTTAGAAACGCTGTTTAAATCAAATCGCCTCATCTTAAACTGGATATTGCGGAAAACGGCCACCGGTTCAAGGAGGGCACGGGTCAATGCCATATCGTGGCGGGCAACCATAAAGGATTGCCTTCCGAGGCAAAAGTTTTCGCGCAGCGAAAACTTTTGCCTCGGAAACATAAAATGCGGTCCGTTGTAGGGGCGGGTGTAGGGCAATGCCATTAAGTTAAGGATAAATGCCCGCAATCGTGGTATTAGGAGTCCAAGATTTATCTTGGGCGTCGGCTCTCCCAAACTAAAGTTTGGACTCCTGAATACCTTAACGAAGGTGGCATTGGGGTGTAGGGGCAATCCCTTGTGGTTGCCCGCCCCTACGCCAATGGCATTGAGGGCACGGGTGGCATTAGGATTCGGGGCAATGTCTCTATCAATTGTTCGACATTGATTGGCTTGTTGATAAAGCGTCTCTAAACGACTGGGATCAAAGAGTAATGTGAGGCTTTCACGGCTCAGCACCCGTTTTCCTTCGACTTTGCGGTAGCGATTTTGTTGTAATAGTTCGGCGACTCGCTGACGGGCGCCTGCGTGTTGGGTGCAAATTTGTAAATAGGCTGCTAGGCTTAATGGTAATTGTCCTTGTTTGTAATATACATCCCCTAATCCTAAGTCAATGCCATTAAGTTAAGGATTTTTTTATCTCTTAACTTAATGGCATTTTTGCGAGGCAAAGGAACGAGAAAAACAATCCGTTTATTCCCCAAATCCGTTGTACTAAAATCCTTGTAGTTTACCGACAAGACTGAAAACAGAAATCCTCGGTCAATTCATCATAATAGCCAGGCGATTGTTTTCCATCGGTTTCATTTAAAACCCCCCGACGCACTTTTTTAAGCATTAAATAATCCAATCCCAGCGGCATATCCATTTCGCCTCTGGACGACCAACTTCTCACAAAGCTAGGCGCATTCCGGCAGGCATCTAAAATCAACAAATTAACTTGAGTGCCCGCCGCTTTCATGGTATCGAGGATATAAGTCGCTGACATAGCTTTGGTTCGCAAGTGGCGAATATTTTTCAATAATCGTTTGGCATCCACCGGTATCAGGTAGCTTTCACCGTCATGTTGCACCCCATGCCCAGCAAAATAAAATAATCCCACTCCCTTATTTTCAGTGAGTTTGTCATAAAACTCGAAAATCGCATCTTCCATCTGGGCATAGCCCTGATATTCGGCGTTACCCATTATCAATGCTAAGCGTTTTTGCTGCGGGTGCAAGGGTTCTTGTGGGATTTCTCCTTGTAAAGCCAAAGCAATGGCATCGTTTAGGCGAAGCGTTATAAAAACCAGCAGCCGTGGTAGTTGCCCATTCGCCATCCCAACTGCCCGACAAGGCGAGTTTGCCATCGGGGCTGAACGCCACGGCGTTTACATATGAGGTATGTCCCAATTGAACAAAGACTTCCTCATCATGGAGCATCAAATAAAAACCAACCGCCACCAATCCTAATAAAAAAATAACGATTAATCCATTTTTCAAAGACATCATTATGCTCCTTAATCCACTTCAACCGTCAAAGCTTGGCTACCCAACAATATCACGCGCAGGAACCTACTCTGAGTTGTCACGCCCAAAAATGCTGGCCACGAATCAATCGGTCAAGTTTGGGCAAGGCATAAATTCGTCCTGGCTCAACCGGCACATTATTTAAAAGCACAGACATTGTGCCGCTGGGTGAAATATTGAATAAACTAAATCACAATAAGCCGAGCTGTTTTCAGCTAAATCATTTATTTTATAATAGAGCCTCACTTTTTCGTCGCTCGAAAAATGCGTCTTGCCCGGGACATCTAACCAAAAAGTTATCGTCACCAAATCAGGATTGGACAATTGTTTGAGCTGTTCGTTTGCCTGTGTTGGCACCATCATTATTAGTGCGCCTAGAAAAATAATCGTTTTTATCATTTCAGTTATCAGTTGTCATTAAAGGCTTTAGAGCCTTAATTATTGATCAGTTGACTTCGTTTCGGGAAATCCGCTCCACTCCATTCCCGAAACAACGAATCGTTTTTATCATATCAGTTATCAGTTGTCAGTTATCAAAATAGGCTTTAAAGCCTTAATTATTGATCAGTTGTTTCGGGAATTTCGCTGCGCGGATTTCCCGCAACGAAGATCGCTACGCTAAACCCTCTGTTTAGCTCAATGCCATTAAGTTAAGCCGCCTTATACCATAAGGGTTTTGTGCAGCTCGATATGGCGCTGGGGCAATTTCTTGTGGTTGCCATCAAAAATGACACAAATCACGTTTTTTTAATTATAATAATAATTATGCAAGAATAAATTCACAATTTATGCCAATTTTAATAAACTTTTTTTATTAAAAGTAGTTTAATATCAATAGTATAATAGTTAATTAAATTAAAAAATCACTCATCAAAATGTTGGGCTTAGCATATTTTTATAATTTTGTTTATTTCTGGTTATAAAAATAGTGTATTTTTTGATAAAAACCGTTATTAAATCATTTTTAAGCCATTTTTAAGCAAAAGTTCCCCCAACCCATTCAAAATCATGGAAAAAATCCACTTTGGAATTTTGTTAAAAAAGGCGTTTAGCTAAAAACAAGGTTTATAAACACGTTTATAATAATTTAAGGAAACCCTAGCCGAATTCTTTTTTCGTGGTACATCACGCTCTCGTTTGACATAAGTTGGATCCTTGAGAAACCACGATGTCAGTGTTGCCATAAGCTCTTGAATTGGTGAACAATGGTAAAATAACTCCACCATAAAGTTTTTAATGGCATTAAAAGATACCATGTTATTGACAGTTTGTCGGTGTTTATTTTGACGATATTTATCAAATAATTGCACTTCAGCAGTTTGGGTAAGTATGGATTCCAACCCCATTATGAACAGAGTTGCAAAAAAATCCTGTTTGACAGAATGGACTGTTTTTCCTGTCAAATTATCAATTTTTAAGCGCTCTTTCAAAACGCCCAAAAAACACTCGACACCCCAGCGCAAATGATATAGTTCCTTGAACATTTACTTCGTTACTTCGTTTGTGCTGTGTATTTTCTCTCATCAAGCAATGAAGTTACAAGAACTTCTATCTCGTCAGTGCTTAATCTAACTCTGACAAATCGTACTTTGATTTTCTCTGATAACCCCAGCTTTTTGCACTTTTTCTTAACTTCACCCTGGGCTTTTAAAGTGACAATATTGCTATCTATAACACGTTGTTTAAATAGTTCTCGTGCCGCTTTAAACGAGCTTTTAGAACAACGTCCGCAAAATTGCCTGTTACGTTTAATTAAAGAGGCTAAAAAGATGTAAGTTGGATAATTACGATCAAACAAAATCAGATTTATTGAGGGGATCATACATCAGAGGAAAATGTTTTTGCACATTAAACACCGTGCAAAAACATTTTCCTCTGATACTGATGCGAGCGCATAGCCATGCTCACCTGTTATTTTCTTATCCCCATCAATAGTGGTTGCGAATTTAATAGTGCCAAACGAAGTAACTACGCAAAGCGACGTTATATAGAACATCAAGCACCGCCTTTTGGTTTAACATGATGAACGCTGTGGCTTTTAAATGGCGACGCGCTTGGGTAAAAGCACTTTTTGTTACTAAAACACAGTTGTCCCGTTTTTTAAAAAACTCATTTAAAACAAGTTGTAGCGGCTTGATGCTCTTTTGCAAAATTAGCAAAACGACTTTTACAAAGTCTAATTTAAACTTGCGACTAAAAAACTTGGACGCAGTACGATGTTCGCTCTTAAATGACTCATCATTTAACAAATCGCGAATAATTGAAACGAAGATCCGGGCGTAAATTGAGCGGGTGGCTTTGTCATTTTCATCAACCAGCGTGTGTTTTTCCATGATTTTATTTTTTTATCCGGATTAAAGTCAACTCGTTCCACACATTTTTCTTAACTTAATGGCATTGTTTATTGGCAAGGGCTTATACGACTTGAGGGTTTCAAGGAGTATGAACCCATCACGCAATTGTTGGATAAAGTGGCCGCACTTGAACCACTTCGGATGACGCTTAACATACGGAAACTTAAAGCGCTTAATAGTTCAGGTATTTCCGTATTAGGAAGGTTTATCTTCAATCTGGAGAAGAAAACAACTATCCCGTCAATGGTTATGCAAACTAGCAAGAAGATTATTTGGCAAAAAAAATGGGCAAATAATTTTCAACTGTTGGTGCCCACATTGCAGTTTGAATGGGAGTAGCTTAACAGGGTTCCAAAAAACGGCTGTTCCAAAAGTATGAAAAGTAGGTGTCGAATAATTGAGGATTGATAGGAGTTCACTGCTGAGGTTGTCAAAATTCCCTCGTTCTGTTAATATATTAACACTGAATGGAGGAATAAAAAATGATGCAAACTGAACAAATCAGAAAAAATATTTTAAAGGAGTTACCAATACTCCTACAAACAGATACTGCCTTTCGAGACATGGTGCTTGAAATAGCGCGTCCACATTTTGCGGATAAGTTGGAAACGGAGCATCTCTTTGAAGAAATTCTTGCCAAATTTGATAATGTCATCGAAAAACACACACTGGCAATTGAGAAACTTTCGCAACGGCTCGAAAAACAGGATCAACGGCTTGAAAAGCTGGAGCAACTGTTTGAGAAACAGGATCAACGGTTTGAGAAACTGGAGCAACTGTTTGAGAAACAGGATCAACGCCTTGAGAAAGTTGAGCAAGGGTTTGAGAAACTGGAGCAACTGTTTGAGAAACAGGATCAACGGCTTGAGAAAGTTGAGCAAGGGCTTGAGAAACTGGAGCAACTGTTTGAGAAACAGGATCAACGCCTTGAGAAAGTTGAGCAAGGGCTTGAGAAACTGGAGCAACTGTTTGAGAAACAGGATCAACGCCTTGAAAAACTGGAGCAACTGTTTGAGAAACTGGAACAACAGCTTGATCTGAAAATTGCCGAAGATCGCGAAAAGTGGATACAACATGAGAGCCAAATGTCTAAATTTGACCAAAGGTTAATGGCAATGGGTGCTCGTTGGGGTAGCCAGTCGGAGGACGCTTTTAGAAATGGTTTAGCCGCTATTTTAAAGGAAATACCCGATATTGAAGTGATTCATGTCGATGAACATGATGATGAAGGGATCGTCTTTGGTTATCCCGAAGAAATTGAACTGGATATCATTATAAAAAATGGATTGTTAATCATTGTTGAAATGAAATCAGCAACGGATAAATCCGATGTCTATCGTTTTGATAAAAAGGCGCGTTTTTATGAGCAAAAACATGGGCGCAAAGCTAATCGAAAACTAATCATATCACCAATGGTTGGAAAAAAAGCCAACCCAGTCGCGCAAAAATTGGGCATCGAACTTTATACTTATGTCCAAAATGTTAAATTATAACCATTTTATCATTCCGAGAAAAAAAAATCCTATTTTTTGAAACGAAGTAACGAAGTAAAAAATCGGATTTTTTTCCTGAGCAAAGCGTAGGGTCAATGCCATTAAGTTAAGGAAAATCCATACATTAGCTTAACTTAATGGCAGCGTAGGGTGCGTCCCACGCACCATTGACATAAGGTGTCTGGAGGTGCGTAGGACGCACCCTACGCTTGCTACATAGTCCCAACTCAATGGCATTGAGCATGTAACCTCCTGTTATGTTATCATTGCAACCTAAAAAAAGTATATTAAGGCGTAGGTATCTCCAACCAACAAATTGATGTGACATACGATGAATATTCCTGAAACAGAAAATCAATACATAGAATTTAAAACCCAGGAGGTTTCTTCCCGGGATTTGGCGGAGGAAATTGTTGCCTTTGCTAATTGGGAAGGTGGTGAAATCTGGTTAGGCGTTGAGGATGAACGGCGTATAGCAGGGCTCTCACGTTCTTATGAAGAAGATGTTATGAATATCGGACGAACCGGTGTTATCCCGCCTATTAACTTGGGTTATCAGGAATACTCTTTTGGGGAGCAGCGCGTTGCACGTATCATCATCCCCAAAGGGGTTGATCGACCCTACTATACTTCCAGAAACCGCTACTATATTCGGGTGGGTTCAACAAAACGCATTGCATCCAGAGAAGAACTTATTCGCCTTTTTCAGGCTTCAGGCTTGTTTCATTATGATCTCATTGAACTGAACTCATCTAGGGAGAGAGAGTTGAACTATTCGGAAATAGCCGATTATTTCACTCGCTACCAAATTAATTTTACGGAAGAAAGTGAACAGGAAAAGCGGCGTTTGATCCAAACCAGCGATATTCTGGGAACGCAGGGACATCCCACTGTGGGTGGTTTGCTGATATTTGGTATTACTCCCGAACGTTTTTTGCCACAGGCGGGTATCACTTTTGCCCATTTTAAGGGCCGAGAAATCAATGCCGATCTGTTGGACAAAAAAAACTTCGGTGGCAATCTACCAAGACAGGTGGATAACGCTCTGGCGGCGATCAAAGCTAATTTGCCAATAGCGTCAACTTTGCAGGGCACGAAAAGGATCGAGTCTCCCCACTATTCGGATAAGGTATTCCGCGAATTGCTAGTCAATGCTTGTGTGCATCGAAATTATAGTATTACGGGATCACAGATTCGCGTTTTCCTGTTTCAAGATCGGATCGAATTTATGAGTCCGGGGCGACTTCCCAATACTGTGAATGTGGAAAAACTGATTGTAGGCACCAGCTATGCACGCAACCCTTTATTGGTGCGATTCATGGAAAATTTGGGATATATGGATAAGCTGGGAAGAGGATTGCCGATGGTTTATCGTGAGGCCAAAGATTTGAATAGATTTATTGATTTTATTGATGAGGGTGAAGAATTTAGGGTGATTTTGGGGTTGAATGCTTTTAACAATTAAAAATCAATAAGTTGTAGGGTGCGTCCCCGACTTGCTCAGGATAGTGAAGCCGTCGTAGCTCGTATAAAAGGAGATGATTGATAGGCCAACAATAATCGCAAACGGGATGGGATTACGTTTAAGGGTTTGGACAAACAAGTTGACTTTTTGGTCGTTAATATGCATTATTCCTTACTTTTATTTAATGAGTGGGTTGAGTTGTATTCTTTATAACGCCGCTCGACAAAAAGCAAGCACAAAAAGGCAATTAATAACATGTTAACCAGACTCAAAGTTTCCGGCTTTAAAAACCTTGTCGATGTTGATATACGTTTTAGTACTGTAACGATCATCGCCGGTGCTAATGGTGTCGGTAAATCTAACCTATTTGATGCCATTAAATTTTTAAGCACTTTGGCAGATCGTCCACTGCTTGATGCCGCTTTATCAATCCGTGGTAAAAGCAGTCATCTTGCCGATGTACGCCATTTGTTTCATCGTCTTGACTCTATCATGTCTTATGAAGCTGATATGATTATCCCATCAACTGGGCAAGATGATTTGGGACAAAAAGCTAAAACAGCCTTTACTTTTCTACGCTATCGTGTTGTATTGGCTCATCAAAATTCGGGTACACTTGAATTGCTCGAAGAAGAACTGGTACCCATTCCTAAAAAGGACATTGAAGAAGAAATCCTATTTCCCCAAAGCTTGGAATGGTATCAATCCGTTTTTTTTCGAGGACAACGAAAACAAGCATTTATTTCAACGCAACATAAAAAAAATGAGCGATTTATTACACTTCATGGTGAAGGCAAAAGCAGATTGTCATCTCAATCTGCAAACAATTTACCAGCCACTGTTCTTTCTTCGGTCACAAGAGCTGAACATCCCACGGCATTACTGGCTAAACGGGAAATGCAATCTTGGCGTTTATTACAATTAGAACCTTCTGCATTGCGTCAGTCTGATGAATTGAGTCTCGCACCCGCCAGCTTAGGCCGCGATGGTTCTCATTTGGCCAAAACACTTTATACATTGGCACTTAACGAAACAACTGAACAAAAAATATATGGACAAGTGGCTAATCGGCTGGCCGAATTAATCGACGATGTACAAGCTTTAAAAGTTGTCCATGACAATCAACGTGATCTGTTAACGGTAGAAGTTGCTGGAAGTGATGGTATTTTTCATCCTGCCCGATTTCTGTCAGATGGTACTTTACGATTTTTAGCACTAGCCGTTTTGGAACAAAGTGCTGAGGGCGGACTTTGGTGTGTAGAAGAACCTGAAAATGGTATTCATCCCGGACGAATTGAAGCGATAATCAGATTGCTTGAGGATATTGCAATGGATACCGCCTATCCAATTGATTCTGATAATCCGTTTCGTCAGATCATGATTAATACCCATTCTCCAAGTGTTGTTGCTTCGGTACCGGATGAGAGTTTATTGGTAGCTGAGCTAAAGGAGAGTATTCATCAGCAGACTGGGCAACACTTCAAACGCGCTCATTTTGCTTGTTTACCCAATACCTGGCGTACCAAAGAAAACGTTTGTCAAGTGACAAAAGGTAGATTGCTTGATTATCTTAATCCCATTGTCCGAGAAGAATCTGTTGAAGATGGCCAACGAGTAAAAAATCGGCCTGATTTGCAAATGATGTTGCCATGAGGTTTAGAATGAATAAGGAATTATACTATACCCTTTTAACTGATGGGACTTCAGATAAAGCATTATTACCCATACTCACTTGGTTATTACAACAACACTTGGGCACTTATACTATTCACGCTGATAGAGCAGAATTAGAACGATTGCCTCGTCCACCCAAAACATTAACTGATAAAATTGAACGTTGTGTCGCACTTTATTCTTGTGACATCTTGTTTATACATCGTGATGCCGAAAAGCAACCACTCAATATGCGTCAAGCTGAAATTGAAATCGCGTTTAAACAAGTTAGAAAAAAGCTTGGAAAAAGTGCGCTTCCAAAAATCGTTTGTGTTATACCAGTCCGTATGACAGAGGCTTGGTTACTCTTTGATGAGGCAGCGATACGCAAAGCGGCTGGCAATCCGATGGGCTGTCAAAAATTAAATATCCCTCAGATAACAAAAGTAGAAAAATTGCCTGATCCAAAGAAAATGCTTTATGAACTTTTAAAAAAAGCCAGTGGTTTGAGTGGGCGTCGGTTGGGAAAATTCAATGTGCATGAACGTGTTCATCGTGTCGCCAATTTTATAGAAGATTTTTCGGAACTCCGTCAATTACCCGCTTTTCAGGTTTTAGAAGATGAAATTAAAACGCTCTGTGAATGGTAAATCTTCTCAATATTTAGGAGTCCAAAATTTATTTTGGACGTCCAAGATAAATCTTGGACTCCGACAAAAATATTTATCTGAAAAGCTATACAAGGATGACGGCAGATAAATCAAAACCAAGCGATTGCTTTGCGGTTTTGACTTATCCTTGTAACATTCCTTTGCTCTGCAAAGGAACGCTGGCATCAAAGCGCCGCGTTATAATAATCCTCGTAATTTTTCCACCTTTTGCCGCCAATGCTGAGGCAGACGATTCAGATCAAGCATTTGTTCCAATCGTTGTAAAAAGGCAGCCGCTCGCGCTCGCCATTTTTCTGGTTGGACGGGGAGATTTTCTCGTTGTCCTAAGAGCAGTAAATTGTCAAAAGTGATGGCTAAATCAGGGATTACGGGTATAAATTTTTGAATAAATAATAGTTTTTCCCTCAAGTCTATCGCCCGGCCATAATCGGCCACCGCTTGAGCCAGTTCGCCTTGATTATATAAACTAAACGATAATGCGCTACCCGCCCTCTCTCAACGCGCAAAATTTTCTAAATCCAATTGGGGTAATTTTTTGCGAAAAGCTTGTAAGTCTAAGGTTTCCTTTAACTGATCGCTGATATAACTTTCAAACTGGGCGGGGTGGTAGCGGTATTCACGGCGGATGTGGAAGCTCACCACTTGTAAGCCCAATGCCATTAAGTTAAGCCAAATTCCATACATGTAGGGTGGATATCGCTGCGCGTATCCACTCACCACTTGTAAGCCCAATGCCATTAAGTTAAGCCAAATTCCATACATGTAGGGTGGATATCGCTGCGCGTATCCACTCACCACTTGTAAGCCCAATGCCATTAAGTTAAGCCAAATTCCATACATGTAGGGTGGATATCGCTGCGCGTATCCACCTGATTAATATATAAGTTTTGGTGGATACATATATAAGTTTTGGTGGATACGCTAGAGCGATATCCACCCTACATGAGCTTAACTTAATGGCAGTGACTTGTAAGCCGGGCAGTAGGGGCGCCATCCGCAAACCCTGCACAAAAAATACTTTTGCCAATATGGGCGGGCGCACGCAGCCAATAAACGCCTTGTTCATGGCTTTCAATAAAGGCTTTGAGCGGCTCACGCAGATAAGTCGGTGACAGATATTCCGCTTCTAAGGATTTTTCTTGTAACAGATTATCGAGACTGGCTGCCCCATAGTCACCGCCTAAATAACCCTCTGAAATCTCAGAGGAAGTTTTTGGCGCAATGGGCAAGGCTAATTGCGGTTCTAAATGGCCCGGGCGGCTCATTTTATGGGCGGCTAAATAATCTAGAAAATAGATTTCGTACCTATCTTTTTTCTTGCCTGTTTGACGACGGCTATCAAAGAAAAACACATCTTGTTTTTGGCAGACGGTGCAACGTTTGAGCGTCAACCACGGCGATAAGAGCAAAGTTTTTTCACCCAAGTTGAGCTGTAAAGCGACATTTTGTTCGACATGCGCCCCCGGCACTTGCAGCTCATGACGCTGACGAATGGTTTGCCAGCCTTGCAAATTTTGTCCATTGGCATCTTGTAATAGCATACCGTCCCAAATATCTTGATAATGGGCGAGTTGCTGGTTGAGTTGATTGACATAATCGGCTAAATCTTTTTTAAAGTCCTCATCGATCTCTAAACCTAAAGCACCATGTCCGAGCTTGTCATTACGCCATTTAATGAGTTTTTTTAATAAATCATATAAACCAGTGACTTTTTTCGGAGAAGAACGAAATAAGCTGCCCACATTGGCGATGGGCGATTGACACAAAGGTTTTGCCAGCGTATTGCCCGCCAAATCAAGCCAATCTCCCATTGACAGTTGAGACAACAAATCCTGTTGCACCGTTTTAAACAAAGGCATATCGCGTTGCTCAGTGAAAACCCATTGTGCCATTACAATCGCAGGGAATTTCAGCAAGACTTCAGCGACATCCTTTAGTTGCCACACAGCACTGACAATAAGTTGCTCATCGCCCAAAACTTCTCTCAAGCGGTGGTATTCATGGGCAATGGGAGCCGGCCAGTGTGTGGTGACTTTTTCTATCCAAGGTGTTGAATGAGCAAGGTTTCTGCAAAATGCTTTGACTTGGGGATCATTGGCTTTGGATAGGGAGACGTTAATAGCGGGGGTGGGTGGCGGTGCATCCATTGCCCATTCAAGCTTACAATCTAAGCAAATTTTGACTTTGCGTTTGGGATGAGAATAAATATCATCGGAGCCACAGGAGCATTTTTCTGAATTGGACATATTTTTTCCTTAATCGGTTATTGTGTTTTTATCATATAATAAAAATACCTGTTTGAGACATAACGACGTTTTAATCGAATTATTCAGAATTGTTTTAACATTCAATACCACCAATAACTTGAACGCCATGAAACTAAGTCGTATTTTAATTGAAAACTTGAACGTTCCGTTACTTCGTTTCGTGCCATTGAAAAATTAGATTTACCTTTCAATTCACAATTAACTATATTGCATGGCAACAACGCCGCTGGTAAAACGACCATTCTTGATGCCATTGCGGTAGGTTTAGGGGCGGTGCTAAAAAGTTTCCCCTCAATTAGCAGTAAAGACTTTCGCAAAAGCGATCTCCGGCAAGAATGTCAGTCGAAAGAAATTTTGAGTGCCCCTTGTGTGACGCTTGAAAGTACGGAGGGTGTGATTTGGGATCGGACTAAAAAACGTGATCAAGCCAAACAGACTAAAACAGAAATTCCGCCAGATAAAAAGCTTAGCCAACTCCACACGTTTTTAGATAACATTATCAACCAAGTGCAAAACGGCAATCTTGAAACCAAATTACCTGTTATCGCCTACTATGGAAATGAGCGTGCCGTCTCATCCTCTGCCCAACAACAACTGCATGGCAAACCCTTAAAGGATTTCAACCGTTTTGGTGCCTTAGAAGGTGCTTTAGAAGCCTTTACTAATTTCCGCACCGTCTTTGAATGGTTTACGCTCCAAGAAAATGAGGAACTGAGAGAAATTAAAAAACGGCAAGATTGGAATTATCAATTACCCGTGTTAAAAGCGGTTCGTCAATCTATTCGTCAAATGCTGCCCGGGTGTTCCAATCCACGCACCGAGTTTAAACCCTCAAAATTTTTAGTTGATTTTGACTTTGAAAAAGGGAAACGGGAAATTTTGGCTTTGGATCAGCTGAGTGATGGTTATCGCACGACATTGGCTCTCGTTATGGATTTGGCGCGGCGTATGGCACAGGCAAATCCTAAAAAGGCTTTATAAACAGAAGCTATTGTTTTAATTGATGAAGTTGATTTACATTTACATCCTTTCTGGCAGCAACATATCTTAGTTGATCTGATGGCGACTTTTCCTCAAGCACAATTTATTGTGACAACACATAGCCCGCAACTACTCACAACAGTCAAACCAGAACATATTATTAATTTACGCAGTTCTAGCGGGAAAATCATAGCTAAAACAACCGATTCTTATTCTTATGGTGCCAAAAGCGGAACCTTCGTGAGAAGTAGCTCAACAAAAGTCTTTTAACATTTTCAACTTTCAAAGAAATCCTATTTTTTTTAGGATTTTTCTCGTTCCCACGCTCTGCGTGGGAATGCCTGTTTGCACCGCTCTGCGGTGCGGTTTGCGGAGCAAACCTGAATGGATTCCTTTGCAGAGCGTATTCAGGATGAAAAGTGGTACTACTTTGTAGGACGCGGAGCGTCCAGTCAGGCATTCCCACGCAGAGCGTGGGAACGAGAAAAAGGGGGCACTTCAGGGATTCTTTTTGGGGAGGGTTCTCGTTTTCACGAGCCCAAGCGTTTTCGAGTACCAGCGTCTGAAAATCAAAGTTGTGGCGAAGCTAAAGGTAATAAAGTACCGGGCATTGACATTGACATATTAAAACCAAGTGAATTGCCGCCCGCGCCGCCATTATTTAGTATTTCTCGCCACGGTATAATCCGTGTCAATGAGGCAAATTGCCGTCAAGCGGGGATTGAGCCGGGCAAAGCTGAGAATACGATAAGAGAACTCAATCTGAACTGTGAACGCCTGATTGATGCTCGAATGGAAGTATTGGAAAAACTTAAAAATACTTATGAAAATGAGATGAAAAGACTGGGTGAAACGGCATCTGATGAAGAGATAAGGGATTTGCAGATGAGTCTGGCGGAACAATTTCTATTTGAAAAACAAGAATATTTAGGTGAATTTTTTACCACCATTCGATCTTACTTTGGTGTTGCGGCTGAAAAGGTATTGGCAAAATTTCGGTAGTCAATAATTACAAGAATGTTCCTCGTTCCTTTGCCTCGCGCACTCACTTATACACAAGTTTTTTGTAGGGTGGGTGGAGCGCAACGAAGTAACGGAACGTTAAACCCACCAAACCTTTGAAATTTTTTTTCAAATACTTAAATACTTATGTATAAGAGAGTGCGCTTCGCTAAGGGAATGCCTGTTTGCATTCCAGTATTTTGGAGTCCAAAGCTTTAGCTTTGGACTGTTGTTTTTTCTCACTTCCAAAGCTAAAGCTTTGGACTCCAAAATATCCGATAATTTATGGTTCAGTACTTAAATTATTTTATGCACGTTCCTTAGTGTAAAGGTTTTGACTCTAAACCTTGATGAACATTTGCCATAAAATTTCTAAAAATTTTAGCGGGTACTGTCCCACCTGTCACCCCATTCATAAATTCTCTTGGATCATCATTACCTACCCAGACTCCTGTCACCAAATGAGCAGTATAGCCAATAAACCAAGCATCTCTATAATTTTTGGAGGTTCCGGTTTTTCCAGCCACTTTGTGCCTTCCAAAAGCGGCGTTTCTTCCAGTTCCAGAAGCACTGACTACAGTGGCTAACATTTTATTAATATCGGAAATATATCGATCTTCAACCACTTTCTCGGTTTCAAAATCATTTTTCCAATATAATATATTTCCTTTTTTATCCCGTATGCCTAAAATGGCATAAGGAGCTATCTTATAACCGCCATTAGCAAATACAGCATAAGCACTCACCATATCGACTAAGCGCACTTCTCCTGTACCCAGTGCTAAACCCGGTTCATTCCGCCATTGTTTTGTTGTGCTAATACCCAGAGTTTGAGCTAATTTCATCACACGTTGTCGGCCTATTCTTTCCATTAGGCGCACAGTTGCCACATTTCGTGATAATTTAATAGCATTAATCAGACTGATCTGACCCAAATAACGCCGATCTATATTTTTAGGCTTCCAACCATTGATATTTATCGGAACATCATTAATTTTGTCATTTATACTGAAACCCTGCATTAAGGCGGCTAAATAAACAAAGGCTTTAAATGCTGAGCCAGGCTGGCGTTCTGCCTGAACGCTTCTATTATATTGACTGAGACTGTAATTTTTTCCGCCTACAATTGCACGAATAGCACCGTTAGGCGTCATCGCCAAAAGTGCCCCTTCTCCGACATGCCGAGACGCAGCCCTAGATAGCCAACGCTGAACAGCCAACTCAGCATATATTTGCATATTCGGAGTAAGCGTTGTGATAATGGTTATATCTGTGTTTTTGTCACTGAAATAGTTAGAAAGTTGCGCTCTGACTTTCCCCCAATCCAAAAGATACCGATACCCGACATTTGACCACCTTTTGCGGCCCTTTTTTATCCCACGCCGTTTGGCCTGTTTTTGTTCAGCTTCAGTGATATAACCTAGCTTTACCATGATTTTCAAAACCAGATGAGCGCGTTTCTGAGCCAATTTTTTGTTCTTTACAATGTTAAATCTCTCTGGTTGAGGTATTGAGCCGATGAGTAAAGCCGCTTCATACAAATTCAGGTTTCTAGCGTGCTTGTTGAAGTATTTCATTGCCGCTTTTTCTATGCCATAGAGACCTCTACCAAAAGGTATTTGATTTAAATACATTTCCAGTATTTCATCTTTGTCATAGTACCATTCAAGCTTTAATGCGAGCACCGCTTCTTTTGCTTTCCGCCAATATGAGCGTTTTGAAGACAGCAACATATTTTTGGCCAATTGTTGAGTGATTGTACTACCGCCGCCCTGCCCGTTTTTAATAGCCCTAGCGATACCCATTATGTCAATTCCAGGATGAATATAAAAATGCCTATCTTCTGAGGCGATTAAGGCGTTTTGTAAATAAATGGGAATTTCTTTTAAGGGTGCCTTTGAATCGTTAATGACGGCAACAATTTTTAATTGTTCTCCGTCTTTGTGTACGATTACCCTGGTATATTGTGCGACGGCATCAATCTGCTCTTTATCAGGCAAATAAAACCACATTGCAAATACGACTAGCAATGTTGCAATAATAATAAACCGCATTTTCACACATAAAATAAGCAATGTTTTCACTTTTTCCCCTCCAGTGTCGGATGTCTTGGAGTCCAAAGCTTTAGCTTTGGACTACATGTTATGCTATGTCATAACGGAGATAAGGCTCTCTTTATTCAGGTTTGCTCCGCAAACCGCAGAGTGGTGCAAACAGGCATTTTTGCGCCGCGTGGGAACGAGAAATGTAGGGTGGCTATTGCTGCGCGTATCCACCTGATTAATCTATAAGTTTTGGTGGATACGCTATCGCTTAATCCACCCTACATGAGCTTAACTTAATGGCATTGCCCCCCTTGCTACAATGCCACCTTCGTTAAGCATAAATACGTTTTTTTGTAGGGTGGGTAGAGCGGAGCGATACATCGTTATGGGACGCCCAACCCACCATTTTCAACGATTTGGTGGGTTTCGCTCTCGCTCTACCCACCCTACAATATCTCTTAACTTAATGGCATTGCCCCCTTGCTACCGGTGTCGGATGGGCAAGGTAGTTTTTCTTGCCCACCCTTGACATGTTGGAGTCCAAAGCTTTAGCTTTGGATTCTTGTCTAGTATTTAACGTGCTTTAAGCAATTTCATTCAGATTTGTTGTGGAATTGTCATAACGGAGATAAGGCTCTTTTTATTCTAGCCGTGAGGGTGGCAAGCAGCTCTTACCGGATCAAAATCGGCACTATCACGACGACGCTCAGCCACGTATTAGTCGATGATTTAGTCAAAATCCCGGCTTTGAAAGCAGAGATTGTCAATTATGAACCGACGGGTATTATTGCTGATCTGGAACAACGCCATATTTTACGGCGCGTTGAACAACAGCAGCCTTACGTGCTTTCAGTTTACCGGTTTTAGGTTTTGCCCATGAAGGTTTAGGCGAATATTTATTGAGTGAGCGGTGGTTAAGAGAAACCGATGAGCTGGGGCGTTTTTTTCAGTTATATTTTTGGCAAGATTTGCCGTTGTTAGAGGGGGCAGGGGTTGATTTCAAGGAAAATCCGAAGCGTGTTGGGGCGTGGATAGTGAGCTTAGCGGGAGAATTTTCAGCAAGCATTTTTATTGCCGGTGATTGCGGCGGCGCTACAAGCCCTTGATAAACAGTCGGTGATTGTGCAAACGGTGTTGAATGGAGAGACGCTGCCAACGAGTGAGACTGGGGGACTATTTTTTCATAATTTGGCTTTTCAATATCACTATACACGGTGGCAATGGGTGGTGGAGCCGGCTTATCAGCGTGCCTTAGAACTGAGAAAGCGACTGACTGAGGCCTACCCAGAGCGAGTGGATTTTTTGTTGAGTTTATGTGTTAACCAAGCGAATATTTTGATGTTTTACCTCTCACAAGAGCAATTGCAAGCCTATGTAGAATTGCGCCCCCAATTTAAACAAAAGGTGACGCAGATTGCCAATTGGCTGCCACAACATCCGCAGGTGCAGCAGTTGATAGAACATGACCAACAACTTCCCTAAGCAAACGACAGGGATAAGTCAAAACAGCTTATTAAGTGTTTTATGGCGCCTTAAAAATCCTATTTCTTCAAGAAATAGGATTTTTTTCATGATAAAACCGAATAAATTAAATTAAAAGCCGTTATATTGTAAGCGAAGCGAGTGTAGGGTGCGGACAGCAGTGCTCTGGGGTATTGATGGTGCGTAGGACGCACCCTACGCTTGCTGATTTTCCCAGTCGTTAATGTTTTGATCAATGAGGAGACTCTTATGAAAAAAAAGATGCTGTTTGCGTTACTACTTTTATTGACCCAATATGCTTTCGCTGGATGTAAAACCATTCCAGAAGGCAAATATTTCACCCTGTCAATGAGAACAACCGGTTCTGCTTGCTATCAATATTATGTGGCATCAGGCAACATGCCCGTGTTCACTTTGAAAAACAAAAAAGGTCAAGCGGATTTTGATTTAGCTATCTACAATGATAGTGAATTCTCCAAACGGATTGGCTTAAGCGAGTATTCAGGGACGGCAAGTGAACTGCTTACTTTAGCCACTGAAGATTATAACAAGTATTTTTATATTATAGTCACAAACGCCAGCAACAACAGCGGTACTTATGAGCTGTATGCCAAACAAATTGATTTTGCCAACCAATTTGGTGAAGTTTTCGCGGAAACGATGGTAGATTATGCCATAGAATGGAGTCTCAAAGCCTTGTTAGGCATAGATCAAGATTCCAGTGCCAGTACTCAACAAAACGCGGCTAGAACATCGGCAGCAATCTCATCCATGTTACAAGGTAAAACGCTTGCTGGTACTTCGCGTGATCTGTTGATAGACGAAATAAAACGAAGCACTGTTGGTGATGGTTTTATCAGCGATTTTACTGTCAATTATGCCATTTCTATTATTGATGAGATTTATGAATATTATTAGAACTGTCCCTAAATCACTTAAAGGTGCATAAGTCGGGTGTATCCACCGATATTTACATAATAATCAGGTGGATACGCTACCGCTTAATCCACCCTACATGTATGGAATTTCCTTAACTTAATGGCATTGATATGTAGGGTGGATTAAGCCTATGCGTATCCACCGATATTTACATAATAATCAGGTGGATACGCTACCGCTTAATCCACCCTACATGTATAGTTTTAGGCTGGTTCCCTCTTCGCGGCGGGACAGGCTTAATGGCTCATAACCAGCCCCTAAGCGTGAGAAAAAAATCATGAAACATTATCCGCGTATCTTTACGCCGCTATTTGAACGTTTACAATCTTGTATGCAGCCCGTGGCGGAGTTTGAGGCTTTAGCCACAGAAATCGCAAAAGCCTTGCGTAATCAGATGTATAAGAAAAATATTTGGCGTGACGCCAAACCTGAGTGGCTTGGTAAAGAATACGAGGACTATACAACTTGGAATAATGCGGAAGCATTTGAAGATCTGTGCTTGGCGTGTTACATGGCGGTTATTTGTAAGCGTTTTAATAGTTTACAGAACAAATTAAGCGATACCGATAATATTGATGGGTATATCCATCGAAACATCGGCTTTTTTCTCTATGAGGCACAAAGAAAGGCTGATCCCGTCGGTCATAAAGTGGCTATAAAAATAAGACTTGCGGTTAATTGTTGCGCCACCGAGCGAGGTATTATTACACTCGATGAGAAAAACAAAATCCATAATAAAACTTTACTGATTTTCAGGCAATCCAACTCCGTTTCAAAACCAGAGCCAAGCGTTTTAGCAGATACCATAAAAAAAATACTCCATCACAACCACAGTTGGACAACCCAAATTTATAAACTGGCCAGTTTAGGGCGCATCAGTCAAAAAGATCAAGTTCAGATTTGCGATATTGTCGCCGATATTGCTCAGCAATTGACAACGGCGGGTATCAACAATTGTCAATTTAAAAGTTTAGTTGATGTGATGAAACAAGAAGTTCGAGCCGTTAATCCGCAAGAACGCGCTCCAGAAGAGGCTGCCGATGAAATTCCCTTTGAGCCCGATGATCTGCCTGAAGAAGATTTTGAGTGTTGGCGAGTTTGGTGCAGTCAAATGAAAGCTGCATTTAAAAAAACGCCTTATCAAAAAAGAGTCCGTGAGATGCTGCCAAAAGTATTCGCAGAACGAGAAGCTGCCGTTGAACAGCTAGAGACATCCCCGCCACAAGCTCAAATTGCTAAACATTTAGGTATGGCTGTTAGTACCGTTAATGAGCATTTAAAACGTATCCGTGAACTCGCCGAGATAATTGAAAAACCGATCGATTGTGATTTTCCTTTCTTAGATTACTTAATAGGGCGGATGTTGAAATGATAAAAATCAGACCTACGAGGAGAACCATACCTCGCAGGTCGTTGTAAATAATATAAAAAATAACCTACGAGGTTTTGGCAACCTCGTAGGTTTGTCGGCACGATATGGCATTCCCACGCAGAGCGTGGGAACGAGAAAATTAGTTGTTTCGGGAATGGAGCGGAGCGGATTTCCCGAAACTTTTGTTTCGGGAATGGAGCGGATTTCCCGAAACTTTAAGAGTCCAATATGAGGTCAAAAAAATCATGTTCAGTGAAACCAGTATAGAAAAATTACGACAAGCCGATTTGGAGCGAGCCAACAAACAAAGCAAGCGCAAAGATAAATTAGCGCAACGGCCCTATTTTCCCCAAGAGCGCGACATTTTCCGCTTTAATCACCCTGGCACGAGAGACTTTGATTGGGTCATTCTGCGTCAAAATGAGCGAAACCCAGAATTATTATTAACGGTGCCGGCTGATGATAATCCATTGGTTGGCTCTTGCGATATTAAGTTGCCAGATAGTGCCTTATCTAGTCCGCTCACGTTGCGTTGTCAAAAAAGCTTATTCATTCATAAAAAACAATTTGAACTATGGCGGCGCGTCGGTTTAGTCGAAAAATGGCATTGGTATCGGGCATTAGATAAGCTCAAGCAGCTTAAAACCGGAGAATTGAGAAGTTCGGCTTTGCAGCAAGAGACTGATGATGATCCTGAATATGTAGAATGGATGACTCAGGTGAGCCAAAGCAAGGCGGCACTGGAACAAGCCTTAGTCACTCCTAAAAAAGCGTCTTTATTAGAACAATTCGTTTTGCGACTCAAAGCAGCAGTGCAGCATTCTTCGCCGAAATTTATTCTTATTCCAGAAATGGCACTGGCATTGGGCGGCAATTCAAGCATGACAAAAGCAAGTTATTATCAACTGGATAAATTACGCTTAGGCATCCTCGCCCACGAGGACAAACATATCATCGAACTCAAAATCGAATGGCAGGGTAACGAACCGGTTAATTTCATACTGTTAGAAGATGAAATACAGCGACAAAAACAGAAGGCAAGCAAGCAAGCCAAGTTTTTTTTCGATCCCAGCGATGCCTATACGCTCGTTATCCAACAAACCAGTGGAGAAGAAATATACCGCTTACCCCTTGAGGAGATTAAATAAATGACGAATACGACAAAAGTTCTCTGGTTATGGCCAGAAAACACCCACATTCGTTGGTGGACACCGGCTGAGAGTGGCTTATTGTCTCTCACCACCCCCGGTTATGTCGATCCTTATTCAAATGTGCGCGATTGGCAACAGCGGTCCCTCAGTTCTGCCTTAAAACATGAATTATATCAAATAATTAATCAACAATTAGCCAAGGCGCCTGATGGCTTGCGCTTATATTTGACGGCGGATTTATCCATAGAATGGCAAAGCTTTCCTTTTGAATGGTTTCAATCAGACAAGGGACGATCTTTACAAGGACAATTACTGGTCGAACGTGAAGTGCCACGTACCACCGCTGAGCCAGTATTTCCACTCAAGGAATCTAAAATGGCCATTCTAAACCTGTTACCGCGTGATGAGCGTCATTATTTTAATGAAATCGGCGACATAGATGGCGTTCAAGTTTATACAGGCAAAAACACGGCGGAAATTTTTTTAGCGGCTAATAATCTGTCAGCCTTGTCCCTATTGTGTGTGATAGCCCACGGTAGTGAACAGTCACTGCCCTTTTTGTCCGAAAAGGGAGAATTATGGAAACTGCCGACAGAGCATGAATTTCCGCCCTTAGTGGTTTTACTCAATTGCGCGACAGACCATAATCATGCCATGCACAGCAATTTAATGGATTATGGCAAAAGCCTATTACAATCAGGGACTCAAACCGTCTTAGCCCCCGTTGGTCAACTGGATGCGGAGCAAGCCGGGTCATTTTTAAAAACCTTCCTTGAAGCCTGGCAAACGGGGCAACGGGTTGATGACATTTTATTAAAGGCAAAAGCTAACAGTGAATATGCCGCTCAACGCTTACAATTATTAGGACGCGGCGATCTCCGTTGCCAGACTGAGGCACAAACAAGCCATTTGCCTTTGCTGGTGAATCGTATTACTTTCCAGAGTTTTCAAAACGAGGGCAATTTGCATAATGCGGTTGAAGAATTACGCCAAGCATTAAATATACCTTATGAGACTGAGCCAGAAAAACAACTTTTGAAACGCCTCGATCAGATAGAACAACAATTGTGGCCTTTGTCACGGAGTTGGGTAGTCCCCTTACTGGCTCATCTCGCCCAAGCATACAATCATGGCTTATTTGGCAAATATGAACGAGCACGCGCCGACTTAGATCAGCAAGCCCAATCGCCGGCGGTTTATCACTACTGGGCAGATATTTACTATCGTCAAGGTCGTTATGCCTTAGCGATTGAAGAAACCGTCAAAGGGATTAAGGCACTGACAAAGGACACTTTATGCACACTGGGAGAAGATATTGTGGGTCAATTAGCGAATTTTTTGATTGATCTGAATATGCCTCAAGAAAGTGAATTTTTGTGTGATGTATTAACACACTGCCTAGCCAAACAACAGACAGAAATGGGCAAATTTAATCGTCATAAATTATTAGATCGCCACGCCCGGACATATCTAAGACAAGGCAAACCCGAAGCCGCGATTGCTAAATATAAAAGAAAACGGCAAGAGAGCATGAGGGATTTTGGAGAAGATGGCCATCGAGAATTAGCGTGGTTGCTTTATATTACGGCTTTTGTCGGCCATCAAGACGCCTTGACTTATGCAAATGAAGCCAAAACCATTCTCGCCAATGCCACAATTGGTGAAGGCAATGACAATAACATTTACCTGATGCGAGCCTTAGCCGTGTGGGCATGGCGCGACAATGAGCAAGCGGCTGTCGAACTACTCATGCAATATGCTGACATTCTAAATGAGCATCTTTATAAAGGAGATGCCGGACCCTCTGGCTTGATTTTTAGCTATTTACAGCTTTACCAACGAGCCAATCCCGAAATCCGGCTCGATTTACCGGCGTTAGATGCGGTACAAGCTGCCCTGGATACTGATGGTTATTGGATAGAATTAGTGGCTTTGAGTTGCCTGTTAAATGCTGGAGATAAACAGCGATGGTTAAGAAAATTTCAAACGCAACGGGCGGATTGTTTACAATCTTTGGAAAAATTGCCGACTTGGCTGCTTGAAGAATGGGATTTTAAAGCCAGTGTCGAAAGGCAAAATCGTCGAGAAACGGAAGTTTTCTTAGACGACAACACGCCCAGTCGAGAAACCGTGGTTGAAATGGGGCTTTTGCCGCTTTAGATTGTGCATTATCATTTTGTTTCGGGAAATCCGCGCAGCGAAATTCCCGCAACGAAGATCGCTACGCTAAACAACGAAAAACATCTTAGCTCATGTAGGGTGGATTAAGCGATAGCGTATCCACCCTACAGGCCTAATAAATAAAATTGAAAAAAATATTTTCAGCGACAAAACACCTTAGCCTTGCTAATAACCTTACCCTCTGAATCACGTACCACTACGCCGAGTATTAAGGGGCCACATAGTCTTAGAATCGACGACAATTCCGCGACTTATCTGTTCTATCTGCCCCACTTTTTTTCCCATCAAATTGGCTTTTTGAAGTTCATTCAGCACCGGTTGTAAACATGCTTGGAAAAGAGAGTCTGGAAGTCCAGTGGTTTCCTGAAGTTGGTAGAGGGCTTTAATCAAATGTTCTCTCGCCGAAAATTGCTGATTTTGCGACATTTCAGCGATATACTTCAGTATTTCACCCACAGTACGGTAGCTATCATGCTGTTCTCGACACTGTATCTGCATGGCGACCCCCCCCGCTGAGTTGACTTCTGAAAAAAGTGTCTCATCCCAGTGTTCTTGGAGTTTATGGCTCAATATTCGCATATTTGCTGATTCGTGCGAACGATAAATCTTTAGGCGTTTCAAGTCAAACCGTATCCGCTTCCAAAGGATTATGGCTAATATAACAATACATCAGGTGGATACGCTCCGCTTAATCCACCCTACATGTCAATGCCATTAAGTTAAGCCGAAAATGAACGTTCCGTTACTTCGTATCAGACCTACGAGGAGACCAATACATCGCAGGTCGTTGTAAACATTCATAAAAAATAACATACGATGTTTTGGCAACCTCGTAGGTTTGTCTTAACTTAATGGCATTGACCCTACATGTATGGTTTTCAACTTAATGGCATTTTTGCTCCGCGTGGGAACGAGACAAAACCAGTCGAGAGTTTAGCGTAGCGATCTTCGTTGCGGGAAATCCGCGCAGCGAAATTCCCGAAACAACTAATTTAAGGAGTCCAAGATTTATCTTGGGCGCCGCTTTTCCTCAAAAATAGAGGAGTCGTAAGGGATTAAGATTTCTCGCATCCCCAGTTCAGCATCCAATCTATCCAAGCGCTTTTCAATCGACTTAAAACGAGCCTCAAATCTATCCAAGCGAGCTTCAATTTCGCTGAGACGAGTATCCAAGCGTTCTTCACTCTGGCTGAGCCAATCCTCAATGGCCGCTATTTTAGCGATTAAATATCGGTTCGTCGGGTTGTGTGGCGAAACGGATGTGATCGCAAAAACTGAATCTCTGTGCCCCACAGACCACGGCCAACTTGTCCAGATTTTTAAATCCGAGCAGTCGGAGAGAATCTGGCAGAATTTTATCAAGGGTGCGGATGCGATGCGGTGGCAATTGCGTCGAGTCAACAATCATCTCCTTGATGAACGGCAGTCTGGTAGAACGTCCGCTGAGAATCACGATATGCGGTGTACGTTGCTCATCCACTAATTTTTCGCACAGTTCCTCCAAGTAGAGAAAAATGTCCAGAAAACCCGGCTCTCCATTGGTTTCCAAGGATTGCCGATCAGCTTCTACCCACTCAGTTAGCGTTTTTCTATTAAGTTCAAAATGTGGCGCTTGTTCCACCTTATCTTCACCCAAGCCTAGTGGCTCAAAGCAGCGGATTAAGTCTCGCTCATCCATCGGCTCAAGTATCCATTCTCCTTGAACTAATGCCGCTTTAGCCGTTTCTGCTAATTCTGAAATTTTTGAAATAGCTGTCCGCTTGTAGGCTCTCGTAAATGCTGGTTTTTTGGATTCTTTTTGAAAGTCCAGTGATTCTTTGAAATCGTACTTTTCTCGTAGGTACTCGTAGATACAATGCCATTAAGTTAAGCCAAATTCCATACATGTAGGGTGGATTAAGCGGAGCGTATCCACCTGATTAATATATAAGTTTTGGTGGATACGCTATCGCTTAATCCACCCTACATGAGCTTAACTTAATGGCAGTGACTCGTAGATAGCGGTCGCAATGAGGTGTGAAATACGATCACCGGCACGGTTGAAACGCATAGATTCTATCATTTTGAAGCCCACATCTACCGATTTATCCTCGCTTCTAACCGTCCAGCCAATATCCACATAGGCAATGTCAGTGGAGCCGCCACCGATATCGACAACGAGCATCCGTATTTCGGGGGTTCACTGCATATCAGTTCCACCTTAAATTGCTCTTTAACCGGTTTTTCTTGGACAAAAATGCGGGCAGCCGCTTTTTCCATCATTGACTTGAAAAGTTTTCGATCATCCTCTCGCCATGTGAGGGGATAGGTGAGCATGAGCCGAGCGATCTGTGGATAAAACTCGGGCTTATCTGAGGTACTCTGAGGATTGGTTAGCGATGAGAGTACTTGTTGTAGCATTTGATCGAGGGTATGTTGTACAAAGTCCAACATGGGATGGAGGCCATCGCGTTGTCCCAAAATTCCTCGAAAATTGGTGCTGGGTTCTGCCGCTTTAAGTCGTTCTGGCCAGTGGCGAACATACTTTTTGGGGGTCTTTGATGGCTTTGAGTATTTTTGGTAAGCCTTTTCATAAGTCCCTGCATAAGCGATTTTAGCTGAGCGACGTCCCAAGCATTGACGATGACTTTTTCTAGGTCATTGGGGGGGGGCATAGCTGATCCGTAATGATTGCGCCGTCGTATCGGTGACATCTGTGACGAGCCATTTTCTTTGGGAGAGCGTCGGGAACATTTCGTCCATAATGGTGGTCTTGCCATGACCACTGGAGCCAATGAAGGCGCAAGTGATTTTGCCATCATAGCAAAAGCCAAGGCCAAAATTTGCGACGAGAGCGCAAACGCAGTTTTTCTGCCCATTGCGAAAGTCCATCCATCCCTGTTTTGGGTTTGAAGGTTTTCGGTGCGTCAATGACGAAACCCGATTTTTTGATGGCACCTACAATGCGACGATGGCATACGCGGGCTCAATGCCATTAAGTTAAGAAATCTTGTAGGGTGGGTAGAGCGAGAGCGAAACCCACCATTGTTATAAATTTCA
>JSZA02000052.1 GCA_000785145.2 Candidatus Thiomargarita nelsonii | reverse complement strand
GTACGCTCTCCTTTGGCATGGAGGTAGCCAAGTATTTCTCCGGCTAAAAAACGTTTCAGGGCTGAGGCGACTTGGGCAGCACTTAGCTTGGCGAAACTCGCCGCATCGAGGTCAACGATTATGCGATATTCAGGAATAGGCGTAGGTACACTCGCCCAAATTTCTGCCATATCATAAGTATTAAAAAAAGCCGGCGTGATTCGCTGCATGGCGATGTTTTCTAATACGAGATTATCAGGACCATAGAGTTCCGCCAGCACCGTTGCGCGTACTGGTGGTCCCGGTGGCTCTTCAACTAATTGGATAGATGAATCTGAGTAATGGGCAAGAATTGGGGCGATTTGTGAGCGAAATTGTTGGACTATTTCAATTGAGGTGATGTCTCGCTGTGCTTTATCAATGAGATTGATGCGAATTGAACGTCGCCTGCTCCGTTACTTCGTTTCAGCAAATTGAGTTCCCACTCGTCCACTGCTACCGCGTAATTGTCCATTGAAATCAACCACTGAGGAAATACCAACAAACGATTGATAATTAAGAATATAAGGATTTTTAGCCAATTCGAGTTCTATTAAACGCACAGATCGATCTGTCACTTCTAGCGGAGTGGCTTCTGGATGGTGGAAAGTGATTAAAAAGGTGTTTTTATTGTCTTTGGGTAGAAAAGCTAAGGAGACGCCCAAGGGAGAAGTGGGTCCACTCAAGCCTTGGGGACGAATAAACTGCCAAGCCGGTTGCAATAGGGATAAGCCTATCAACATTATTACCAGCAAAAAAAACAGATAGCGCAGACTTCGATAATGTAATAAGAGATTAAAAAGGAAGCGGTAAGCGGTTTGTAGTAAACTAGATTTTGAGGCGTGCTGATTTGTCGTCGGCAAAAAACGCCGCGCTGCCCAGGGTGTGATGCAGTAGGCGATGAATAAGGATGCGACCATGGCAACTGGGACATTGAAAGTCATCGGATAAAAATATTGCCCTAACATGCCTGTCACCATTATCAATGATAAAAACACGGTGACTACGGTGATCGTGGCTAAGGTGGTTGGTTCGCCTATTTCACCGGTTGCTAATACTGCGACTTGACTGCGATGGCTGGAATCCGCATTTTTAGGCAACTGCTGATAATGTCGATGTATGTTTTCAATAACTACAATGGCGTCATCAACCAGCATTCCCAGTGCTAAAATAAGCGCATAGAGTGTAATACGATTCAAAGTGGGTCCTGCTAACCAGTCTGCTCCCATTACTACGGCAAAGACTAAGGGTATGGTGATTGTAATGATTAGGGCGGCTCGCCAACCTAAGAAGAGTAGCAGAATTAAGCTCACGGCGGCAATGGCGATAAACAGATGTTCAACTAGCAAATTTACCGTTTTATTGGCTTTATCTCCATCATCGCGGGTGACAACGACATAGACATTTTGTGGCAACCATTTGGTCTGCATTTTTGCGACGCGCTGCCGCAATGCGCGTGCTAAAGGAACTGCATTAACCCCCGGTCGTTTGGCAATCGCAATACTGACGGCTGCCATCTGCACTCCGGCGGCAAAACGGGGCTCCGCTGGTCCAAAGCTAAAGCGAACCATTTGAGTGCGCTCCGTCGGTGGTCCATCAATCACGTCAGCAATATCTTGTAGTCGTATTATCCGCTCGCCATCGCTACGCAATATAAGGTTTTTAATGTCATTGACGTGAATAAATAAGTTATCCATGCGGAGATGATGCGTTTCACCTTGATGAACTTGATTGCCTAAGAGCAAGGATAAATTCGCACCCACCACCGCTTGACGCACGGTGTCTAAACTGAGATTAAAACTTTGCAGGCGTGCGGGGTCAATTTCAAGGCGTATTTCACGGGGCTGCGCTCCAACGACATAGCTTTGTCCCACTTCTTTAAGACTACGCAATCTTTCTACCATGCGTTCTGCCATACGCCCCAATTCATATTCACTATAGTGCGCCGATGCTAATGTCACTGTCATCATCGGTACATCATCCACGTCGACGACACGGATATAAGGTTCTCCGGCATTGGGTGGGGGACGAAAACGGAGCACTTGATCGTACAAGCGAACCAAAGCTTGGGTTTTATCTTCGCCCACTTCAAATTCTACTTGAATTTTGGCGATGCCTTCGGCGGCTATGCCATAGGTGTGCTTGACACCATCTATCGCGCTCAAACGACCTTCTAAGGGTGTGAGCAATAAATGTTCAACTTCTAGGGGTGGCGCACCGGGTAAAGTAACAGTCACTTCCGCTGCGGGTACGATGATTTGTGGATTTTCTTCGCGGGGTGTGAAAAATAAGCCGAGTAGCCCAAACAATAATAGTCCTATAATGAGTATAGTGACTAATCGTGATTCAATGAATTGTTGAGCGAGCCAAGCTGCAATATTAAAACGAGTTTTTTGCATGATGATAGTTTGTCTAATGAACGTTCTATAGATATGGAGAGTAAAAAAAATAAGTCAAAGTCAAAACAAGAACGTACCATAAAATGTTGGGTTACGTTATCGCGCTTCGCTTGATAAGCTAACCCAACCTACACTAAATTATTTTATGCATGTTCCTAAGCCAAGCGAGCGTAGGATGGGTCAAATATGCTACGCTCGCTTTCGCTTATTTTTTCAAACATTGACGTTTTTAATATCCACTAATTGGGAGCAGAGCAAGTGTAGGGTGCGTCCTACGAATAATTGATTGTGGTCACAAAGCAAGCGTAGGGTGCGTCCTACGCACCTTTTGTCAATGTAGATAAATCATACGTGACAAGACGGTGCGTAGGACGCACTCTACAATCCAGGCTACGCTTGCTTTATCTGGCTGATATTTTTCGATAGCAAGCGTAGGGTCAATGCCATTGGCGTAGGGGCGGGTGTAGGGAAATCACGGTTTGTAGGGGCAATCCTTTATGGTTGCCCTCTTAACTTAATGGCATTGAAGCGTAGGGTGCGTCCTGGGCACAAATGAAGCTCAATGTAGATAAATCATACGTGACAAGACGGTGCGTAGGACGCACCCTACAATCCAGGCTACGCTTGCTTGACACCATCTATCGCGCTCAAACGACCTTCTAAAGGTGTAAGCAATAAATGTTCAACTTCTAGGGGTGGCGCACCGGGTAAAGTAACAATCACTTCCGCAGCTGGTACGATGATTTGTGGATTTTCTTCGCGGGGAGTCAAAAATAAGCCGAGTAGCCCAAACAATAGTAGTCCTATAATGAGTATTGGTACTATTCGTGATTCAATAAATTGTTGAGCGAGCCAAGCTGCAATATTAAAACGAGTTTTTTGGCATGATGATATTTTGTCTAATGAACGTTCAATAGATTTTGGGTGTAAAAAAATTTTTTCAAGACAATAACAAGAACGTACCATAAAATGTTGGGTTACCTACACTAAATTATACATGTTCCTAAGCCAAGCGAGCGTAGGATGGGTTCTTGTAGGGTGGGTAGAGCGGTAGCGAAACCCACCAACTCCTTGAAAATTGTGGGTTGGGCGTCCCGCCACTTCGTTTCGCGGGCAACCACAAGGGATTGCCCCTACCCACCCTACATTTGACCCATGCTACGCTCGCTTCATAATATTTGCCAGCAGACCACCATTGTTGACGACTAAATATTTCATCGCTAGGCGTTTCACGAATTAAGTTGAGCATGAGTGTACTCTTTATTTAGTTATATTTTCTTGACTTGGCTTTGATTTAATATAACTACCATCACGTAACTGGGCAATGGGTGTTTGCACTATAATATCTTCTGGATTTAATCCCGCTAAAATCACTCGTTGTTGCATCCATCGTCTGCCAAGTTGGACACTGATAAAATAGGCTTGTTTGTCTTTATTTACGTGATAAACGCCTATTATTCCAGCTCGTTCTATTAAGGTGTTTTTAGGAATCGTCAGTAATTGTTCTGTTTTCACGGTGAATAAGGCACGACCAAATAAGCCTGTCAATGGCTTGGATTTTGGTGGCAATGTCAGTTTTATTTTACAAGTTTGGGTTGTCGGTTCTGCCGCATGAATGATATGCGTTATTTTTCCCTTTACTGCTTCAGGCAATCCATCGAACTGAATTGGGATGCGTTGTCCGCGCTGTAGCTTATTCACCCATCGAGCCGGAATAACGGTTTCAAATTCCAAGGGTTGCAAAGCTTCTAAACGTAGGATAGGTACACCCGGACTGGCTAAATCCCCAACATCCTTTAAACGCTCAATAATCCGCGCTTTGACTGGACTATAAAGGCGTGAATAGATTTGTTCTGCTTGTTGCGCTTTTAATAAGGCTTGTGCTTTCGTAACAGCAAACTGCCCAAGCGATAGGCGCAATTTGGCTTTACGCAATTTTTCAGTGGACAGTAAATTCTTTTTGTTTAAGCGTTGAAAGTTTTTCACATCCGCTGTGGCTTCTTGCACTTCAGCTTGGGCGGATTGCAAAGTGGCTTTAGCTTGGGCAATAGCACTGACAATCTGGGCATCATCAATTACCGCGAGTAATGCGCCAGCTTTGACAATTTCTCCTTCACGCACCGGTATTTTTTGAATAAAGCCGCTGGTTTTAGTGGCTATTTCAATGCGGTGGGCTGCCACGATATGCCCCGGTGCAGCATAGTAACGGGGTACGCTTTGTATTTGGGCTTTAACCAGTGGCAAGTCAAAAGTTGACGGTTTTGGCAAATCGTGGGGTGATGGCTCGGTGCAAGCTGTTAGCCATAGACAGCCTAAAACGAGGAAGATTATCCGCATCCTTTTATCCCCTTTAGTAATAATGTTGTTACATGGCGTGCTATCACGTCAGGATCATTATGCTCGGCGCGTCCCCCCTGTAAAAATTGTCGCAGTGGTGTCGTTTCTAAATGAAATAAGACTAAACCGGATATCGAAATGACCATTAAATGAGCATCGCCATTTGGTATTAATTCTTTGGCCAATTTGGCAACATTAACAAACTGGGGTTGAAAAACTTGTTCTGCTAACAGACGCAAGCGCGTTTCATCTCCGTCCAATAATTCGCGTTGGAATAACATGCGAAAATGACTGTCTTGGCTCATCAGCTTGGTAAAGCGAGCAATGAATTTGGTCAGTCGTTGTTCTGGTGTCCCTTTTTTGGCTAAGACGGTGGAGATACCTTGGGCTTTATCTGCAAACGCTTGAGCAATACTGCGTAAATACAAAGTTTGTTTATCTGGAAAATGGTGATACAAGCTTGCTGTACTAATGCCGACAGCTTGAGCAATGTCACGCATCGACACGCCAGTAAAACCTGCCTTCGCAAACAGGGGAATGGCTTCATTGATGATGGCGTTGACGGCATCGGTAGAATTTAAAAATTTTGATTTAGCCATGATGAAATTTTGTCTATTTAACGTTTGATAGGTAGATGGGGTTAAAAACGGATGATAAAAGGATTTGTCAATTGGAGACTCTTAAATATTAACCCCCTTTTAGCTATAAATCCGATTTTTCTTTCATATCGGATTTCAAATATCGAGTTACTGTGAGATTTATAATGGAACAAAAGCAAGTGTAGGGTGCGTCCCACGCACCGAGGTAAAGGTAGAGAGATGGTGCGTCACCCCAACCTACAAATAGTGCAAATTCATGTGATACAGGCTATAGTTCAGTGGCGTGCGTCCGCTGCAGCGACTTGTTAGCAGTAAATTTTAGTCTTAATAACTTATTTCCCGTTTGTTCATGAATTTTTTCTGTCACAGGCTCAAAACCATAGCTCGAATAAAATCTCTGAGCAATAGAGTTGGCCTCAAATACTTCAACTTCGAGGTATCCGCATAATTCCTGAGCCTTATCCATCAAAGCCTTGCCAGCACCGGTACCGTGAAACTCTGGCTTTACAAATATCGCCCCAACTTCATTGCCAAGTAGTGCTATGAAACCAATAACCTGTCCTTCTTGTTCAACTACCCAAGTTTCTGCATTTGGCAAATATACCTTAGGAATATTGTAACGCTCTTGCTCCAGAAATTCTTTTGTTAAAAAAGGATGGGCAATTCTTGATGCACTTTCCCAAGAGGACAGTACATCGTTCAAATCTTCATCTTTGTATTCACGAATAATACGATACATAGTGTATCCTTCATATTGCTAACGAGCAATAAAATAGTTTTTGTGAACATACGTTCTAAGCTACTTGTCTGTCATTTACTAGCGTTACTTCGTTTCGAGCAGCGGGAGAAATCTATAGCCGCTCCAAGATTTCTCCCAAAGACTTACAATTCCATTTCTTCGGCAAAAGAATAGACTTCTATGCCGAATTTTTTCGCCAAGGGCATGACATACTTATTAACCATCGGTGAAATCACAAACTTTCTATCGACTTTTCGACCCTTTTTTTGCTCATAAAAGCGGACTTTTTTCATAAAAGTGTAGAGATCGGATTTATTAGTAGAAGATTTAATCTCACCAATCATTAACACCCCATTTTTGATAATTATATCTAATTCAATTTCTTCAGGATAGCCAAATACCACTCCTTCATCATCATGTTCATCGACATGAAGCACTTGGACATCATGAAATTCTTTTAAGATGCCTGCCAATGCGTTTCTAAAAGAGGCTTCAGACTCTAAACCCCAACGAGCCTCCATAGCCATTAACCTCTGATCAAACCGGCTGATGGTCGTATCGAGGGTAGAATCCATTTGGGCTATTTTTTTGTCGCGTTCTTCCCACTTTTTGCGATCTTCTTCAATCTGCTGCTTAATACGCTGCTCCAAGTTTTGGATGGTCTCTGTGAGTGCCATCTGTTTTTGGTGGAGTTTTTCCCACTTTTTGTGGTCTTCTTCTCTCTTCTGTTCAAGCCACAAGTCCATTTTTTGGAGTTTTTGCTGGTGTTCCTCCCACTTTTTGTGCATTGAACTTAACTCCTGTTGTTTGATGTGTTCAAGGCTTACAATATTCGTTATAAGGCTTGCAGCAGTACGCATGACAGCATCCACAACAGCCCTCACAAGAATCAAAATGCCTCATACATTCATTCCCATAAGGAATCATATCACAAAAGTATCTGACTTCAGAACAATCCCCAGCACCAAGCATCATCATCATTTTTGTTCCCCCTGATAGATGGTTTTGGAGCCCTAAACTAAAAATGTTCTCCAACACGGCTTGATGATGGCAAGTTTCAAATCCAGAAAAAGCTTGATGTGTGGCATTATGTTTATTGCGAAGAAAAGTGCTTGTCTCTTTCAAATTGAATTTCAGTGGATTAAATTGTTTTTTCTTGATATCAGTAGATAAATCATCTCTGGCATCCAAAATATATAGCATTGCACCGACTGCCTTGCCTATGCGTTTGAGGATTTCAATATTATCGGGACGATTTGCCAAAATCGCGGTATGGGCAAACAAGGCTTCTAATCCTTGAGCCGTTGGTGAGGCGACTTCATCTAAATTTGAAAATTCAGTTGATTGTTCAATCTTTTGTTGCCGCTTAAACAAGTCATAAATAATTTGAACTTCAAAGCCAAGTGCTTGAAGTTTTTTCTCAGCTTTTTTTATTTTGTGTCGGTTTTTCCATAAGATGAATTTGGCGATCCAGCGAGAGAGTCCTTTTGTATCTTGAATAGTGTCCGTCAACTTGCCCCAAAACATCATTACTGTGACGGCGGCGGCAAATTGAGCCGCTTTTGGATTGGCTTTGGCAGAGTGCAAAAAAGGTTGAACGCCACAGCGGATTTTTTGATGATTCGGCGCTTGTTGTAATTGGGCTTCAGTCAACAATTGCAAAATGAGGGCATCCCGATTGACCAAAAATCGTGCTAAGGTGCCATAATCTTGTTTCAATTGTTGGCACAAGCCGCACTGGCTATAAAAATAATTGCGATTTTGACGGATGGTTAAATCTAGTCGATTGGGGGTGAGATAGCCTTGCATATTATATTAAGTTAAGAGATATTTTGCAGGAGCCGCTCGTAGTAGTCGCTTTAGCGACTACGAACGCCTTAACAGCACGATATGGCTAGACTCGCTGCCTAGCTCTATAGCCATTTTGCTGGAGAATAAGTAAATTGTCAGCATTTTTTTTCTTGAGTCGCTCCAAATTTTCTGGAAACTTCAACAAGTATAAAAATTTGTCAATGACTGGATTCTGGATGAGTTCACCATTTTCCCAATGAGCTAAGGAAACTTCGTCAAGGGTTGTGATTTCAGAAAATTCTGTCCATGAGAGCTGATACTGCTTACGAATAGCACCTATTTCTTTGGGTATTATAACACCAAGATGTTGACAAATTGCCTCATGTTCCACTTCTTCTGCGATTTCATCAGTAAATCGAAAGCCACAATCGTTGCAAGTTCTCACGGGAATGCTCGCAGTCAATTCCACCGCATCATAAGTAAAAGTGTCATTTTCAATGGTAGTCTGAACGTTATATTGTTCACATACGGGACATTGTATCGATTCGTTTTGCGGGAATTTAATCAAGTTGCTTTTTTCCATTTTATTTATGCCCCTTTTAAGTTTACTTTTCTATTTCACTGTAATGAAAACTTCTGCCAATGACTTTGCCGCTCCCAAGCTGAAGTTTGATGTAAAGTTTGGGTTGAGCAGAACCCATATCTACGTGCATGACAAAAGCCCTTTTACCCGGCGGATGACTAAGTATAATTTCTTCAATCGGTTGATGACTATTTTCCAGAAGATTAGCAATATAGTGCCACACAGTAGATTTTGTAAAAGGTAATCCGTCAACAGGATTGATAACTTGATGGGGTTGCCAATCGCTAGGCATACCCTTTTCTGGGCAACCAATTATTCGAGCATTCTTGCGTCTTGCTAACAAAGCAAGTTCTCGACGTATCTGATCTAGATTTTCATTCACTAGGCATAATCCTTAATTAACTGTTTTTCAAAACTCAATTTAATTTATGATGCCAAAGCCAGTCTATTTTTGCAGTAAGTATGGATTTATTTCATGGTGCATCTCGCCCCACCCATTGCCAACTAATCCACACCGCAATCCCACAAATCAACGCCGCCCATAAATAACTCACCTGCGCTCCTGCACTTTCCCAAGTATAACCACTGATCAAACTTCCCAGCGCACCGCCTGCCCCAAAGCTTAAACTACTATATAATGCTTGTGCTCTACCTTGATGACAATCGGCAAAAGTTTGACGAATTGATTGCATCATCACGCCATGATACAGGCCAAAACTGGCAGCGTGCATTAATTGGGCAAATAATAATATGGCTAAAGATTCCACATAATAGCCAATCAAGAGCCAACGTATTGCACTTAATCCTAAACTGATTATCAATAAGTCTCTTAAACGAAAGCGCATCAATAATCGGTGCATCACTAAAAATGCGCCCACTTCTGCTATCACGCCCAATGCCCATAATTGCCCAATCAAGTCGCGGCTATAGCCATAGTCTTCCAGATAAATCGAATAAAAGGTGTAATAGGGACCATGACTGGCTTGCATTAAAAAACAGATTAAAAACAATGCGATATTGGAGGGTCGTTTAACAATTTTAAAAAACGATTCGCTAGAGACAGACAATTGCGCCGTTGCTTTTTCGGGCACTAACAGGCTGGTTAGCCAAATGCCTGCAAACAATCCTATCAAAAAAATAGGTAATAAGGTTATTGTGACATATTGAAATAACCAGCCGAACAATACCACGGTGATAATAAATCCGATTGAGCCCCATAAACGGATATGGCTATAGCGGTGAGACTGTGTGCCTAAATGGGCAAACGTGGCGGCTTCAAATTGGGGTAAGGCGGCATTCCAAAAAAAACTAAATGCAGTAAAGACTAAAGCTAGCCATAAATAACTGTTTCCCAGAAAAACGCCCAAAAAACATAAAACAGATAATAATGAACTGAGACGCACTAAGGCGATATGTCGTCCAGTGTGATCACCAATCCAGCCCCAAATATTTGGGGCAATGATTTTTGTTGCTAAAATAATCGCTATCAATTCTCCAATGGCTTGCGCGTCAAAGCCTAACTCTTTTAAATAGAGACTCCAATAGGGCATCAGTGCCCCTAAGCTGCCAAAGTAGAAAAAATAAAAAGCTGATAAACGCCAATAAAGATTCAAGATAAATCTTGTACTCCTATGAATTTTGTGCGCGGTTACGCATGAGATGATCTATTAATACTAAGGCTAACATGGCTTCCGCTATCGGCGTGGCACGAATACCCACACAAGGATCATGGCGACCGGTGGTAATGACTTCTGTCGCTTGCCCATCAATATCAATAGTACGCCCGGGCAGACGTAAACTCGAAGTCGGTTTGAGCGCGATACTGGCGACAATATCTTGCCCTGTCGAAATTCCCCCTAAAATGCCACCCGCATGATTGCTTAAAAATCCTTCAGGCGTGATTTCATCTCGATGCTGAGTCCCTTTTTGTTGAACACAAGCAAAACCGTCACCAATTTCTACGCCTTTAACGGCATTAATACTCATCAGCGCGTGGGCAATTTCGGCATCTAATCGATCAAAAATAGGCTCACCTAAACCCACTGGTACATGACTGGCAACGACGTTAATACGTGCGCCGATAGAATTGCCTTCATTGCGTAAAGCATCCAGATAAGTTTCTAATTCAGGCACTTTTGAGGCATCGGGACAAAAAAACGGATTGCGGTTGATTTCTTCCCAATCAAAATTGTCAGGATTGGGTTTTAACGAGCCGAGTTGCGCCAAATAGCCACGTATTTGCATACCATAATGCTCTTGAAGATATTTTTTAGCAATGGCACCTGCTGCAACACGCACTGCGGTTTCACGCGCAGAGGATCGCCCACCGCCGCGATAGTCACGAATTCCGTATTTTTGTTGATAAGTATAATCGGCATGCCCTGGCCTAAATTTGTCCTTAATTTGGCTATAATCTTTAGAACGCTGATCAGAATTTTCAATCAGCAGCCCAATCGGACAACCTGTGGTTTTTCCTTCAAATACGCCTGAAAGGATTTTAACTTTATCATCCTCGCGGCGTTGAGTGGTATGTCTCGACGTGCCGGGCTTGCGACGATCTAAGTCAATTTGTAAATCGGCCTCAGTTAATGGCAATCCGGGCGGACAACCATCGACAATGCCGCCGATAGCGGGACCATGACTTTCACCAAAGGTGGTGACGGTAAAAAGTTTTCCGAATGAGTTTCCTGACATAATTTGTTCTCGTTCTAATGCGCCGCGTGAATGAATGCAAAAAAAGTGTATCACAAATTTAGGCGCGTCCAAGATAAATCTTGGACTCCTTTTATACCTAAAGTAAGTGTGTATTGACTAAACTAATACTATCTGATACAGTGCGACACTATTTAAAACGGTGTTAGCGTTTATGGTTAGAGGACATGCAGGTAGTGAGAAAACTTCAGAAAGTACAGGATAAACAGATTATTATTTATAATAAAATGGTACCATTGGATGACAAAAACCTTTGGAAACAAGATTTTTTATCTGTTTATCAATGGGAGATAACTGAAAAAGACATTAAGATACCCTCATGGAAAATAGAAGAGTTTTAAGAGATAGTTCTGTCATTTCTTCGGAAAGAGAAAAAGGAAAAATCTTGGTTGTGGAAAATCAAAGAAACTTCTGATTGTTTTATGTCTTCGATCACAATATTTGAATTGTTATCAGGTGCAAAGACGGACAAACATTTTGAAGATATAGCAATGGTTGCCGCTTCAATGTTTAGAAAACTCAAACGAAATAATCAAATTATCGACTACAGAGATATATTTATTGCTGCCACAGCTAAGGTCCATCGCTTAACAGTTGCAACACTCAATATAAATCATTTTGATAGAATTGAAGGACTTACATTGCTTAATTTTCCTGATAAATGAATATAGACACAATCCTGCCCATCCGGGCAAAATTATCAAAAAATAGAAGACTGTACTAAAAATGGGACTTTTCTCGTTCCCACGCGAGGCAAAGGAATGCCTGCCCGGACGCTCCGCGTCCTGCTACGACAAATGTTTACCAGCCGCGATAGCCGCCCCAATAATACCAGCCTGATTGAGCATCTGAGCGGGCACAATATCAGCACGGGTCATAAGTTCAAAAATAAGTTTTTTATCTTGGTTAATTTATTTTCCAACTTATTAGGAATATCATCCATTAACTCTTTAAAATAAAACTCCACCCAAAGCCCATTATCAAACCTAAACTTGGGTGTAATTCCATTAAACTTTTCTGATTCAGATATAATTTTATCTATCCCCCTTCCCCAAGATTCTATCAATCCTGCGAAAAAAAATACATTGGCAATAGCAGGATTATAAGGTTTTGACGAGTGTTTCTGTGTTAAAGTCTCCACAGTCCAATCTTTAGGCAACTCTCCCACATTCCAAATGAGGAGCTTATTGTCATAAATACTTATCTGTATAGGCGTTAATTCTCCATAATCTTTATGAACAATGGCATTGGTAAGTGCTTCTCTAAAAGCCAGTTGGGAGATAGGAAAATTTTCAACCCTTTGAATGCCATCATAGCTAATATATGCTTTTAGATATTTTGTAAAAATCAAATCCATAGTTTTGTCAACTTGTTCCAAGAGATTACCATTAACTCTATCTTGATAAATCAATTCGTTATCTGTTTTAAAATATCCTATTTTGATATAAGAACCTGTTATATATTTTTCACAATCCTTACCAAAAAGCAAAAGAGAGGCTCTTTTCAGATAATCTCCATCTTTAAGATGAAGTTTCTCTATTATTACCTCATCACTTTCATCTAAAATCTCAGCTTCAACTCTTTTGTTTTTAATCGCTTTCTGTTTAAAAATATCAATAGCTCTACTATCCAAATCCTCTACACTCACATAAGGCACAGGTACGCCATCCCACTTTTTACCTTGCTTTGCTAGTAAAAACTTATCTAGTGAGGCACCTTTTAGCTCTTGTTTGCTACTTCCTGTTCTGTAATGGTACTGTCCTTTATAACTCACAGGATAGGGATAAGGTTCGATAACAATCTCCAAATACTCCTTATCATTCTCTACCAGCATCTTTAAATCAACGATAACTCCTAAAAGGTCTCTTACTTTATTGGGTATATCTTCGAGCAATTTTTTCGCATTATCAATACCAACAACATGACTACTATCATCTACACCAATATAAATCTTACCGCCTTTTGCATTAGCAAAACCACAAATCCATTTAATATATTCATCTCGCCAAGACTCTTTGAATTCTATGTCTTGGTTTTCTTGTTTAGAAAGCATTTTTATTACCTCTGTTGTTCCTAATGTATCGCGCCCAAGATAAATCTTGGACTCCTAACGCTCCTTTTAGAAAAAGGGACAATAATTTTATCATAGCTTGTTCATCGCAGCAACTCCAACAACTAAACCCCTTGTTTAAATAAGGAGTCCAAAATTTATTTTGGACGTCCAAGATAAATCTTGGACTCCGAAATACTATTTATTTAGCTTCCAACAACCAAATCCATTTTCCGTAGTCGCCGGCAAAAAGCAACCCGCCTGCTCCACCCTCCCATCCATCCGCACCAACTCTGGCGGACTAAAACGTCGCCCAAATCCCTTTTTTTCATCATACAAGCGCCCCACCCAAGGACGCAACGGCGCTCCAATCACGCCATCTAAAGCGGGTCCGGGTAAATATTCTCCTTTATCAAGCCAGAGCCCTTTGCCATCACATTTCCCTGTGATGCCCGGATAAGCTTCGGCTGGTTTTAAACTTTCACATTCCACTCGCCCAAAACCAATTTTAACTTCTCCTCCTAACCAACACTGATTTATCCATTCAGATAGACGATCTGCTAAGCACTCATTTTTATAATACCAAATGCCACCGGTTAAATGAGTTTGCGCGCCGGGTTTTTGCCCACGCAAGGGATGAGCCGAAATCGCTTCTACTTCAAACAATGCCCCTTCCACCGAGGCACGGTTTTCGAGCTGCAAAGTGACATGGTTACTTGCTATTAAGTAATTATTTTCAATACGTTGCTGGTATTTGTGAGGTAACAAAACCTTATTGGGTTCATCCTCTTGAATAAATAAGGGACCACAACGCACATTGTCGCGGACAATCTCTAAAGCCTCTGTAAAATCACTATCCTGTGCGCCATTCTGTTTGGCAATCACATTCACTAATGCGTAGCTAAGCAGATGTCCGGGCACAAATCCATGGCTCCGCATTAAGATGCCACAGCGTCCCTTTCCGATGTGTAGAGGCGTTATTAATTTTAAGGTGATGACGGCAAATTCCATAATTTTTACCTAATGCGCTTTGGCGTGATAACGTCCATAAGTTAAAGCAATTTCTACCAGTTGCTTGCTCAGTAATAAACGCTGCAAGGCGGTTACTTCGGTTTCGGTGTCGCGGGTTTCTGTTAATTGGCGATAATATTCGGGTAACATATCCGGTTTTTTTTCATTGGTAAGTTCGGCAACGTAGAGTAGCGATGCGATGGCGCGATGAATATCATTCGCCGCTCTTACATCTTGTTCTCGTTTGCGGGTGACTAAAAATAATCCAAACGCAAATAATCCTTGTTCGGTTAAAACCATCAAAGATTTTGTGATCAGATTTTCTGCCTCTTTTGGATCGGCACCTACCATAGTGGCGGCGGCTTCTGCCGCTAACGGTTCTAAATTAAGCATGTTTAATCTCCACTAAATTTGGCGCCATACGCCCAAAACCGCGCGTTGTCATACCTCCGATGCCCAATTGACAGGCTAAGTTTAAAGCTCTATTCACCACGTTTAATGCGGCTGGATAGTGAGGAAACCGATCATCATCAAAATCGACTTGCCCAAGATAGAGCGTACCGCGTGGTGTTGCTTCGTAGGTAAACAATGCGCCTTCCGCACCAGCACCGGTTTCAAAATCAATAGAGACAGAGGTGCGAGTTTCCAAATTGGCGTTGACGATGGATGGGAATAAATTTTCATGCACTAACACTAAATTATTTTTAATATTAGCGGTAACACCATCGGGCAAAGGAATATTAGCTGTTTCTGTCTTTAACAACATCCAGCCTAAATTCAGGCGAGGATAAAATTGAGCGGTGGGTTGCACAAAAATTCTATCCAGTGCTGGCTCTTCGGGGACATCTTCACATCCCGCCAGTTCCAATAAACGAGCCGTTGTCACCCAACGATGTCCTGATAATGTGGCTACTGGAAAGGCGATAATTTCGGCATCACGAAATGATACCATGCCAATTTGGGCAGTTCCTTTTTCATCTCCTTCTGCAAAGCCGAAAAATTTTGCAATGGGATCTTCTTTACCCCCTATGCTCTGGAGGTGGTTTGTTTTTAGGATTTAGCGTGTAACTGGCATACGCCATCGCTTTTTTTCTATCTGTCTCATCTTCTAATGAATAAATAGCGGCTGCACGAGTCACGCCGTTAATAGAACTGCCGGGTATTTTTGGCAAATTAGTGCCGGCATCACGCATAATGGTATTATCCACCCGCCCTAGACGATAGCCGCCGGCTCCAATGTGTGTCGGATCTAAGGCATATAAATATAATCGGTGTTGTTTCATAATTAGTTTTCCTTTGGGGGTTTGTTGTTATTAACTTCGGTGGATACGCTATCGCTTAATCCACCCTACTTATGTACCTTTAAGTTATTTTTAGTTGTTTCGGGAATGAGGCCACGATTTCCCGAAACGAAGTTAGCGTAAAGCGTTGTGGCGACTGAGTTTAGCGTAGCGATCTTCGTTTCTGGAAATCGTGACCTCATTCCCGAAACAACAAAAGGGATGGCCTGAAAACTTCCGCTCTCCTGCCATAGTTATTTTTTGTCAACAACGGCAGATTTTTCCACAAAGTCCGCCCATTCAAACGCATCAAAAAAACGTCCATCATCTAACATGTCCAAAATCTCTTGTCGTTTGTGTTGAACGTCTTTAGATAAATAACGCAACAGTATCGCATTGACATGCGTATGCCAAGCCTTTCGCCCTTTTTCTTGTAACTCTTCTGGGACATCGCGCACAAATTTTTCATAATATTCAACCACTTGTCCAAAAAACATTTTGCGACGGGTGCCATCCCAATCTTGTAAGGTGTCGGGTACAAAGTTCATTATCTCCGGCATTTGTTCCAGCAAATAAGGCGGACGTCCTCTTTTTCCTAAGATAAAGTGATAACGGCGGCCTTCATTTTCTTTGTCATAAACCAGTTGATAGCGTCTGGTGGTGCCTTCTAATACGGCAAAGTCAAATGTGGCGGGACGCAATTGGATTGTGTCATCCTCTTTTAAATCTTTGACATGTACAATGCGCCCAGGACCTTCGGCCTTAGATGTACAAATAACATGGGGATACCATAAGTCCTCTTGAGAGGGATCGCCTGTGTTTAGGTTCATTGTCCAAGCAATTTTTCCGTGAGGCGTTTTCCATGTCAGGCGTAAAAGTCCACTCTTTAAAGTTTCTTTGTTGAGCAGTTGCCATTTTTGTGGTGGTAAATCTGTGATACGTCTTTCCATGCGCCGCATCGCGTCAAAGGCGACATAGAGCGGAAATTTTTCATTAAACACTAATGCAGATACATGGGGATTGAATCCGGCTCTGACTTTGTTTAGGCGTTCTTGAATGATGTCATGGATGCAAGTTAATGCTGCTCGCGCATCTTCTGCGGCAACAATGACACGAAAGCCTTGGGCATCAAGGGATAAGGGTATGGCATGACTTTTTGTGATAACCATACCGATTTCTTCTAAAATCTCTTGCCATAGTTGGCGCAAATCGTCCCAAATACGGGCAAGTCGTCCGGGGGATGCGTGTTTACGCATTCCAAAGATGGCGAGCTTATCTCCGGTGTGACGGGATAAGCCTTCAGGGACTGATTCACGCAAGAAAAATTCTTCTATCAGTTCTAGTGCATTAGCACTCGTATCTCCTTTCTCAATGCGTTTATCACTTTCATTAAGCCATGAAGAGTCGCCTATATAAGCTTGTGCCTTCAGTCTTGCAAGTGAATCAATCTGTTTTTCTTGAGATAAAGAATCAATCACTTGTTGTAAAAATTCTCCTATCTCAGTAGATTCATCAACTGGAACGGGCGCAATTTTTTCCGGAAAGGCTTGTTGCATTAAACGCAATTTAGATTTTTTCTTATCAAAAAAATTCTGTAATTGAGTGATAATGGCTTTTTTTGCTTTTTGATTGACCTCCTTTTTATCCGCAAAATCACGAATGCCGTCTTGTACACGCTTAGCCGTTTTTTCTGTTTCCTTGTTTTTTTTGGCAAAATCATCAAGAAAATTCCGAAAGGCTTGGGCTATTTCATTCGTGCCAGATTGTAAATCCTCGCAAAAACCTGACCAGTCAAGTATCTCATCCTCAGTAAACAGATAATAATCTAAATCCTGTGGGGGTCTTACCACTTGTGTTAGTAATGGCATACCATTGGCTATTTCTTGTGCATCAATATGCACCGATAACAGCATCACACGAGCGTTATCTGTGTTTTTATTCCGTCGTTGACGAATCTTGTGCAGATTAAAGGTTCGTGGTGCCCAACCAAAATGTTCTATGGCTTGGCGGGTACGCTCAATATAGATTTCTTTTGGCGAGAGTGTTTGCTCTTCATCATCTTCATCTTCGATTAATAAATCTGCACAAAATTCACATAAACTTTCTTGAGTTAATCCGCCTTCGCCAATATTTAATTCCCTCGCTTGGCTTGGACGTAATCCACATTGTGAACAGATTTCTATTTGTCCCTTGGTAGGTTTAGCCCATAATTTTTGTAACTCATCTTCTCCCGTCTGCAAAAGTCGTTCGCGTTGATCTTGGGATTTTACAGGCATAACGTCATTATAATCAGTTAGATATAATCGAGGCCGTGTCCATGCTATCCGCACGGGTGTACCTGCCCCCAAGTGAGCAAGTGCATTCAGAATCTTTGTCTCTAATGGCTCAAGAATATATTGACGGAATAAATCCTCAGATTGTTGACCCTCTGCTGAACTTTCATAAAAACCGGGCACCACTAATACTACGCCGTTATCGTCTTTATAGATGATATTACCAATTGGGTTGTTTAGCTCTAAGAGCCGATGTAATTGTCTTATCGCTTCATTCCGGTGTGCTGTTAAAGCAGTAAATACCACCGGCTTTAATGCGCCTTGTGTCAAGGCTGCCCAATCCCAGCGAATGCCCAGCAAGCGAAAACGGATACATCCTAGTTTGGCAAAATCAAGCATTCCATGATCATCTTGTAGATGACGAAAATCTTGACACAAGACTCCTTCTGTCATGGCGGCTTTAAACAAACTGGCAGTGGAGAAGCAATGATGCCATAATGTCACGTCATTTGTCGGGCGCTGTGTGGCTCCCAATGCTTTGCGAAATATAGGTTCTATGTCTTTAAAAAACGCTTTGCGTGTTTTTATGACATTTTTCCATGCTCCATTGCTGAGCAAACGATTTTTAATGATTTTTGCTACCTGATTCCATTCCTTGTCTAGAATTTGGGTTTGATAAGATTGTGTCTCATTGCCAAAACTATCGGTAATATAAGCCGCTGCCAGTCGTTGTTCTCCTGATTGTGTGTGAACTGATGTTTTATCTAAAGCAGAATCTCGCCAATCAGCACCGACGGTGTAAATGTCTCCTAAAAGGGTTAATTCTTTTGCTAGAAATTTGCCAGTTGCATGATGTTGACGCAGAGCATCACCTAAACCTAAGGCTTGAACCGTTTTGGATTTAATCCATGTTTCAGGCAGTTTTAAGACTTCTGCCCATCCTTCATGGTTTTTGAGTTGCTGTAACCAATCATCTTTCCCTTTTTCAGGGTAGGCACGTTTGTCTTCTTCTAAAATTGCGCCATGTGCATCTGTTTGAATAGCGTTTTTGACATTTTTAAGGCGAGATTTGCCATCCCGACTCTTTTCTTCGGCAAACTCCGCCCGCAATTTGCCCAAGTCATGCAACAAGCCTGTGATTTCTGCGGCTAAAATCAAGTCGCGGGATTTTTCGTCCATCAATTCTTCGAGCATGTTTTTTTTCTCCAGTGGATCATGTTTTTTTTGGATAAGTCAAAATCTTAACTACACCGATCATAGGTAAGCAGGGATAAGTCAAAACACTTAACTACAGGGATTTTTTTTTAGCAAGGATAAGTCAAAATCAATACGACAAAATAAAAATTGGCGGCTCGCCTTCTGTTTTGATTTATCCCTGTTAAAAACTAATCCCTGTAGTTAATGTTTTGACTAATCTCTGTCGTTAAGTGTTTTGACTTATCCTTTCTTAAATGTAATCCCTGTAGTTATTGGTTTTGACTTATCCTTCGCGATCCTACTTACTATGTTAAACTTGGCCCTGAACATCACTCACCCCGAAAGGTGGAACACTGCCCAAGGCCAGTCTTCAAAACTGTACGTGAGACTTTCGCGCTCATACAGCTCCTCGGCTTAGCATAGTCCGTTTGCTAAGT